>NZ_JBSFTY010000003.1:0-187276 GCF_053591515.1 Streptomyces sp. NPDC003011 | reverse complement strand
CACGGTCATGGTCGACCAGACCTCGCACATGTTCATCACCGGCCCGGACGTCATCAAGACGGTCACCGGCGAGGGACTTCGCGGCCACGTCGGCGGTCGGCGGTCGGCGGTCGGCGGTCGGCGGTCGGCGGTCGGCGGTCGGCGGTCGGCACGAGCCTTTCATGTCGCGGGACACCGAATAACCTGGCAAGTGATCCTGGAATCACGTCCTGTGCGGTCCTCGCCGAGGGAGCCGGGCCTCCTGACGCCGTGTGATTGACTGATCCGCATGGCCCCCGCCTCCCCATCCGGCCGTTCGGCCGCGACCGCCCGTCGGACCGCGGCCACTCGGCCCCGCAACCGCAAGCAACTCATCGTCGAAGCGGCCGGGCGGGTCTTCAGTGAACGCGGCTACCACGCGGCGTCCATGGAGGAGGTCGCCGCCGGCGTGGGGATCACCGCGGCCGCTCTGTACCGGCACTTCCCCAACAAGTACGCGCTGTTCGCCGAGTGCGCCCACGTCATGGTGGACGGACTGGTCGCCGCGCTCGACGAGGAGCCGCCCGGGGCGGCCCTGACGGACCTGCTCAGCGCCGTCACCCGGATCACCGTCGTTCATCGCGCGTCGGGCGGCGTGTACCGGTGGGAGGCCCGGTACCTCGACCGCGAGGACCGCCGGCGTCTCGCGGTGAAGTTCGGTCGTCTCGTCGAGCGGGTCGACGAGGCGGTGCAGCGCGAGCATCCGCTGCCTGACGGGCGCCTGCGGGCCATGGCGGCCCTCGGTGCGATCGGGTCCATCACGATGCATCACACCTCCATCGCCGGGCGCCGCGCCGAGGACCTGCTCCTGGCGTCCGCGCTGCGCGTGGCCGCGACCGATCCGGCGGCGCACCGGCCGGGCGCACACCCCGTCGAGCTGCCCGCCCGGCCGGTGCCGCGCACGCGACGCGCGGAGATCCTCGCGGCCGCCATCCCGCTGTTCGCCCGGGACGGATTCGCCAACGTCACGAACGGACAGATCGCGGAAGCGGTGGGACTGACCCCGTCCGCGCTCTACCGCCATTACCCCGGCAAGATCGACATCCTGGCGGCGGCCTGCCTCCAGGCGGCGGGACTGCTGGCCCAGGGGGTGGAGCGGAGCCTGCGTGAGGTGGCCGGCCCGCACGACGCCGTCGTCGCGCTCGCGGCGACGTACGTGGCCTACAGCTTCGAGTACACCGACCTCAACAGCGTCGCCGAGGCCGAGGTCCCCGGCCTGCCGGACGGCCTGCGGCGGCCCGTGGTCCTCGCGCAGCGCGACCACATCGCCGTCTGGGAGCAGCAGTTGCGGCTGGCCCGTCCGGAGCTGGACCCGCGCCAGGCCCGGGTGCTGGTGCACGCGGCATTCGGCGTGGTGGTCGAGGCGGGACGCAGACTGCGGTGGCGGGACAGCCCTGACCACCGTGAGGCCGTGACCGCTCTGGTCCTGGGCGCGCTGGGTCTCTGACGGCCGTCGCCGGAACCCGACGGTGACGAGGCATCGCGTCGTGCGGTGCCTCGTGCGGTGCCTCGTGCGGCGCCTGTGCAGCGCGTCGTGCGGTGCCTCGTGCGGGGTCAGCCTGATGCCCGCCCCCGGCCCCTCCGCCATGGGGCGGGCACAGACGGGATCGGACCGACGGCTCATCCCGGCCGGTTTCCGGTGGGGATCGTGATGGGGGTGGTGGTCCCGGAGGTGCCCTTGTTGAGGAACAGCATGGCCAGGGCGCGCACGAACTGGTCGACCATGTAGAAGGTGCCGGGCATGACCGGCGACAGCCCTTCACGAAACAGGATGTACGCCGGCCATGCGGTGCGCACCAGGGCCGCCGCCGCGTAGTCGCGTTTCAGTCCCAGCCAGTCGCCGACCTCGTCGCTGAGGACGTAGCGCACGAACTCGTTCAGGAACCCGCGCGTGACGCCGAGGTCGATCTGCGCGGTCAGGCCGAGCAGCTCCTCGGCCAGTGCGATGCCCTCAGTCGACGGAGTGAGGATCGGGTCGAGCACCTGCGCCGCCTGCTTCTCGGCGGCCGCCCAGGTCGGGGGGATGTGCTCGTACGGCACACCGAGCAGGTGGATGGCGACCTGCCACGAGTGCAGGAACGCCTCCCGGTCCGCGGCCGGGAACGGGATCTTCCAGTCGAGCAACTTGCGGTGTACGTAGGTGCCCAGGCTGTGAAAGGTGACCAGGATGTCGGCGGCGCTGATCGGGATGGTCTCGTCGGCGACCGCCCGCCAGTGCGGCGACTGCGGCAGCAGGTGACGCACCGCGGCGTGCACCACGCGCGTCTTGTTGGCGGTGACGACGAACTGTCCCGTCGGCTCGAAGGCTCCCCGCTGGGACAGGTCGTAGCCGAACGTGAACGTCTTGGCCGCGCGGTCCTGCATGTCGGCGCCGCCCGCGGACCAGTAGACGCTCTTGGCCTCGCGCGGGATCACGGTGCTCATGATCCCGCCGCCGAGGCCGTACAGCATGAAGAGGTACAGGTCCCGGCGCCGGTTGAAGTCGGCGGCGCGGGCCAGCTTGGCGGGGTCGGCCCAGGAGGGCAGCTTGTTGACCTGCCGCAGGTATGCGGTGAACTCGGCCGGCAGGCCGCTGGGCAGCGGGTCGTTGTTGTTCACCCACGAGGCCCACGCGGTGTTGATCTCCGGCACGTGTCCGTTGTCGAGCATCGAAGCCATCAGGGGGTCCGCCGCGTCGTCCCAGATCCACTCCGGACCGGTCCCCGCGGCGGCTCCGGTCACCGAGCCCGTCGACGCCCACGCCTGCGCGGGGTTCGCCACGCCCGCGAGGCCGAGCGCGACACCGAGCGTCAGAGCTTTTCGCCTGCTGAGGTTCTCCATTGACTTACCTGCTTCCCTGATGGGCCAGATGATCCCAGATGCCTTGCAGACTGGCCGGTTGCGCAGCCAGAGCCTGGTCGACCTTGTCGCACGAATGTGATTCTCGATTAACATAGCGAGGTACGTTGCCGTCGGCAATGGCGGTGACCGAGGGCTCGTCGGCGATGTCGGTCCACGGTTCGTCCGTCGCTCTGCGGCGCAACGTCCGGCAGCATCCGGGCATCCGGACATCCGGGCATCCGCGCCTCGCCCGTGTTCCGAGCGCCGGGAACCGGAAGCGGGACGACATCATCGGCCGGTGCTGTGACCGGAATGGTTCACCGGGTTGGCGGTACTGTCCGCACATGGATCAGCTCCCCACCACCCTGGAAGCCCTCGTCGTGCGCACCGACTACTCGGCGGACGGTGCGTGGGACGCTCTGCGGGCGGCGCTGTACTCGCCCAGCAGGGACGGCTTCTTGGCCAACGTCGCACTCGTCGATGACCGCGGGTACGAGGGCCTGACACCTGACCAGGCCCTCGACCTGATCCCTGCGTTATACCAGCATCCGCTTCTTGTCCTGGCGGACTCCGCAGCTGTCGCCTCGGCCGAACTGCCTCTCCTCGTGGTGGACCTGCGGGGTGAGCGTGGGCGGTGTGTCCGCGTCGTGGCAGCCGAGCTGTGGAGCATCGAGAACAACCTCTCGGAGGCGAACATGGACTTCGAGGAGTTCGCCGGCGCCGTCGACGAGGACGGCGTTTTCCGAGGCTTCTGAGCCATCACCGCCCGGCCATCCACCTGCCCAGGCATCGGTGCGGCCGGGGCACGCTCATCGGCGAGCTGATCGCTCACCCGTTCAAGGACTTCGGCGACGGCGAGTTCGTCCCGCTCGGCTCGACCTCCGCCAGTTGCTTGGCCAACTGTTTGTCGAGGGCGTCCAGTTCCGCGCGGCGCGCGGTGATCCGTGCCAGCAGCACGGGATCCAGCACGCACAGGATCGTAGAATCCGCCCGGCCTCGGCGAGCAGGAACCGGGGACGCGGCGGCACTGTGCTGCGTGGCCAAGACGCGGCACAGTTGGCACATGAAGGTGCCGGACTGTTCTGGTGGTCAGAAGGTTGTGACGCTTCGCAGTCGGCAAGAGTGACGCCGGTCGGTTGGCCAGCCGGACCATCATCGTCACCGCTCACCCCCAGTTGGCGCATTCCGCCGACTCGAACGTGCGGAGTTCAGCGTGGAGGCGCTGAGGGCTCTGAGGGCGCCGCCGCGCGGCGCATGGGAACGGTTGCGTGACCGACCGGAGCCCCGGCGACAACGAGCGCGAGGTACTGACGCCGGCTGCACGGGCACGTGCGCTTTCCGCGCGCGGGCGACACTGGCTGCGTGATTATCGAACGCGCGTATGTCCATCTCTCCTCGTACGACGAGGGAACCTGGCCCTGGTCGGTGCCCTGTGTCCGGCAACTGCTCGACGAGGGGCTGCGGTTCACCGCACCGGTGACCTTTCTGGTCGGTGAGAACGGGTCGGGGAAGTCAACCCTGGTCGAAGCGCTGGCGGAGGGGTTCGGTCTGGATTGCTACGGCGGCTCCCACGACTGGCGCTACGCTTCCCCGCGCGGCAAGTCGACGCTCGGCGAGCGTATGAAATTCGACGCCGCCTCGGGGCGCGGGCGCCGTATGGTCACCAGCTGGTCAGCCCGCAAGGGCTTCTTCCTGCGTGCCGAGACGGCGCTGGACGCCCTGGGCAGGGAGGGGTTCTCGCCCGACCATGTCAGCCATGGTGAGGGCTTTCTCGCGGCGTTCCGCGGGAAGTTCCTCCACGCCGGGCTTTATGTTCTCGACGAGCCGGAGGCAGCTCTCTCCTTCTCTTCGTGCCTTGAGCTGATCGGACACATCGACCGGTTGGCCAAGGAAGGCGGCCAGGTCATCTGTGCCACGCACTCCCCGTTGCTGACCGCGCTGCCGGGCGCGGACATCATCGAGGTCGGTGAGCACGGTATGCGGAGGGTCGCCTGGCGGGAGCTCGGCGTCGTGGATCACTGGCGCCGCTATCTCGCCGAGCCGCACACCTACCTGCGGCACATCGTCGAACTCTAGGCGAGTCCCCCTCGGCCCTCAGCCCTCGTCACATGGGCGATGCAGAAGGCCCGGCCCTCGGCGTTCGCCGACGAGCGTGCCGATGTGCCAACTGGGCTGCGTGGTCGGACTCGCCGAGGTGTTCCGGCCGCCCGGCATCAGCCGGGCGGCCGGCTCCACAAGGCTCATTTCTCACCCAGCAGGGCTTTGTTCGTTCGTGTTGAGAAACTTCGCTTTTCGTCACCGTACGCCCCAGTTGACGCGCCCGTGACAGGAGTCTACCTTCCAAAGGAAAGCGCTTGCCCGAACATTCCGTCGACATTACGGCAGCTCAGTCGACCAAAAGGCGCCTTCAATTTCGTGATCAGCAATTCCTTTAGAAAGGGCTGTCTGATGCGATTATCCAGAAGCGTGCGGGTCGACCCGGGACTGATCGCCGCCGCGCAGATCGCCTTCTCCCGGAGCTCCGCGTCTTCTGGCTCTGCCTTCGCGCGCCTTTCCTTCTCTTCCCTGGGTCAACGCCCCTGCCCCCGTGAGTTCCACCCCGTGGGCTCCAGCGGCGGCCTCTGGCACCTGGGCGCGCGCGACGACGTTCCCGTCGGACAACCGCCTCATCGAGACGCGAGGTTCGGTCGGCGAGCCGCGCCCGTACTGCCCTGCACCACGCACCGGACGGCCGAGTTCCCTCCGCCGTCCCGGCCGGCGCCGGCCTCGGACAGATCTGAGGAGCAGAAACGATGACGAGAGAACGCCCCTCCCCCACCCGCCGCGGCCTACTCGCGGGCACCGCCGCCACCGCGGCCCTCGCCGCCCTGCCCGCCACCGGAACAGCGAGCCAGGCACGGGCGGCCACGCCCGCCACGGCGGCACGGCGGACACGAGCCGCCGCGGCAGCCTCCAGCGCCGACGGTTTCGCGGGCGTTCCCGCGCTGGACCTGCCCGGCACCACCGGTGGAGCCGGCGGCCCGGTGGTCACCGTCACCGACGCCGACACGTTCCTGGACTACTGCGACCGCAACGAGCCCTACGTCATCCAGGTCTCGGGAACCCTGCGCATCAGCAGCAAGCAGGGCCTGCGGTCGAACAAGACCATCGTCGGGCTGGGCACCGACGCGGAGATCACCGGCGGTGGCCTGGACATGTACCGCAGGCAGAACGTGATCATCCGGAACCTGCGGTTCACCGGCGCCGACGACGACTCCCTCAGCATCCAGCAGTCCTCGCACCACATCTGGATCGACCACTGCACCTTCAGCACAGGCGCGGACGGTCTGATCGACATCGTGCGCGGCGCCGACTACATCACCGTTTCCTGGAACCACTTCCGCGACCACAGCAAGACCATGCTGATCGGCCACTCGGACGCCAACGGCAGCCAGGACCGGGGCAAGCTGCGGGTCAGCTTCCACCACAACTTCTTCGACGGCACGGCCCAGCGCCATCCGCGCGTCCGCTTCGGCGAACCCGTGCACGTCTACAACAACTACTACCGGAACAACACCCTCTACGGCGTGGCCTCGACCGAGGACGCGGGAGTGCTGGTGGAGGGCAACTACTTCGAGAACGTCGCCCACCCGATCTACTCGGGCTACGACGAGAGCGGACCCGGCAGGGTGGTGGAACGGAACAACGTCTACGTGAACTGCGGAGAGCCCGAGACGCTCGGCACGGTCGTTGAGCCACGCACCTTCTACCCCTACACCCTCGACGCCCCTGCCAGCCTCCCCGCGATCGTTCCCGCCGGCGCCGGCGTCGGCCGGATCTGAAGGAGACCTCCGTGTCAGAAGTTCGCCCCGTCACCCGCCGCGGCCTGCTCCTGGGGACCGCCGCCACCACGGCTTCCGCCGCTCTGCTGACCGTGGGCATGGCCCCCGGTGCCCGGGCCTCGAACCCCTCGGCACCCGCCCCGGACACCCCTGCGGACCGGCTCCTCGCTCTGGCGGCCGAGCGCGCCGACGGCTTCGCCGGTGTCAGCGCGCTCGGCCTGACCGGCACCACGGGCGGTGCCGCCGGGCCCACCGTGACCGTGACCACCGGCGCCCAGCTCGCCGACTACGTGGGCCGCAACTCCCCCTACACCGTCCTGGTCTCCGGCCGCATCGAGATCGGCGGCATGGTCACGGTGGTGGCCGACAAGTCGGTCCTCGGCGTCGGCTCCACCGCCGAGATCACCGGCGGAGGTCTCCAGCTCGGTTCCACGACCCGGCCCGGCAACAACGTCATCATCCGCAACATCCGCTTCACCCACGCCTCCGACGACTCCGTGAGCGTCACCAACCGCGCCCACCATGTGTGGATCGACCACTGCGACTTCTCCCAGGGGTATGACGGACTGCTCGACATCAAGCGGGAGTCGGACTACGTCACCGTCTCCTGGAACCACTTCCACGACCACAGCAAGACGTGCCTGCTCGGTCACAACGACACCTACACGGCCGACCGGGGCAAACTGCGCGTGACGTACCACCACAACTTCTTCGACGGCACCGACCAGCGCCACCCGCGCGTCCGGTTCGCCGAGCCGGTGCACGTCTACAACAACCACTACCGCGACAACCGGCTCTACGGCGTGGCCTCGACCGAGGACGCGGGAGTGCTGGTGGAGGGCAACTACTTCGAGAACGTCGCCCACCCGATCTACTCCGGCTACGACGACAGTGGTCCGGGCCGGGTGGTCGAGCGGAACAACCTGTACGTCAACTCCGGGGTGCCGCAGACGCTGGGCACGGTGATCGAGCCGCGCACCTTCTACGCGTACACCCTCGACGCCCCGTCGACCGTCCCCACCACCGTCCCGGCCGGCGTGGGTGTCGGCAGGATCGCCTGAAACCCAGGAGGCTCACGATGCACCGCAAAGGCACGCTCCTCCTCACGGCCCTGGCCGCGCTGACCGCCACGGCCGCCGCTCCCTCACCTGCCCCCGCCTCCCTGGCCGTACGGGCGGAGTCGGCACCCAGCGGGTTCGCGAGTGTCACCGCATGGGGCCAGAACGGCACGACCGGCGGCGCGGGCGGTCCCACCGTGACCGTCTCCACCGCCGCCGACCTCATCGCCGCCGTCAAAGCCGAGGGGCCGAGAGTCGTCCGCGTCAACGGCGCGATCACGCTGCCCGCCGGCATGTACGACGTCAGCTCCGACAAGACGATCGTCGGTGTCGGCGCGGGTTCCGGCATCTCCGGCGGCGGCCTGAACATCGGCCTCCCCGCGAGCGACAGCGTCACGTCCCCACCCGCGAACGCCGTGCACAACGTCATCGTCCGGAACCTGACGTTCAAGAACGCCAGTGACGACTCCATCAACATCCAGATGTTCTCGCACCACATCTGGATCGACCACAACGACCTGTCCGCCGGCTACGACGGGCTGCTCGACATCAAGCGGGGCTCCAGTTACATCACCGTCTCCTGGAACCACACCCATCACCACGCCAAGAACATGCTGCTGGGCCACTCCGACAAGAACGGCGCCCAGGACATCGGCCGGCTGAAGGTGACCTACCACCACAACTGGTACGACCGCACCCCGCAGCGCAATCCGCGCACCCGCTTCGGAGACCCGGTGCACATCTACAACAACTACTTCTTCGACAACAGCGACACCGGTCCGGCCTGCAACGCCGACTCCGGCTGCTTCGTCGAGGGCAACTACTTCGACGACGTCGAAGAGCCCATGACCAACAGCTATTCGGGGCCGGACGGCAACATCGTCGAACGGAACAACGTGTTCGTCGGTGACACCGGAGAACCGGTCACGGGCGGCAGCGTCGAGGACCCGGCGGACTACTACGACTACACCGTCGACGACCCGCAGACCGTCAAGGACGTCGTGATGCGGGGCGCGGGCCCGGGCACCATCGGTCTCTAGGGGTCTGTTGCGACAGTGCTGGTCGAAGTCACCAACTCGAGATCCACTGTCACAGCAGACCCTAGATCGTGTTCTCGGCGACCGTACGCCACACCTCGGCCGCCAGGTCCGGCATGTTCCCGGCCTGTACCCGGGTGGCGATCTCCCGCAGCCGGCCGAGGGCGTCGGGGTCACCCGCGCGCAGGGCGAGCAGGCCGCGCAGGACGTCGTAACGGATCTGGTCGCGGTAGGACAGCAGGTGCCGGCCGTCCTCGCCCGCCGTCAGCAGTTCGACCGCGCGGTCGGGCGCGCCCTGGTGGAAGGCGAGCTTCGCCTGGATATAGAGCAGTTCCTGCTGGTGGCGCGGGGTGCCGATGAGTTTGAGGGCGGGTTCGGCCTCCGCGAGGAAGGACTCGGCGTCCGCCACCCGGGGCGGTGAGGCCGCCAGGGAGAGGGAGGCGCCGGCCAGCCGAAGCCGGATCCAGAGCTTCAGGTCGTCACGGCTGTCGATGGCGGCCATGGCCTCCAGCAGGCGTTCCGTGGCGGCTGCGTGATTGCCCTGCCGGGCGGCCACCGTGGCGGCGCTCCAGAACGCCTCGGCCGCGAGCACCCCGGTCGTGCCCCGCAGCGGCTGGCACACCTCGTCGGCCAGCCGCGCGGCTGCCGCCAGGTCGCCGAGCTCGGCCTGGACCGACACCAGCAGAAGCTTGCTCCGCACGAGTTCGGCGGCGGAGAGCCGCAGCTGCCGCTCGTCGCGGAGCGCCAGCACCTCGGTCACCGCGTCCCGGGCGGCCTTCGCGTCGCCGAGGTCGCGGGCGCAGCGCGCGAGCCTGAGCCGGGCGCGGACCTGCAAGGCGGCGCGTCCCAGGTCCTCGCTGAGGGCGTTGAGGCGGACGAGGGCCTCGTGTTCGTTGCGGAAGTCGCCCAGCACCTCGTACACCCGGGCCAGTTGGGTGAGCGCGTGCCAGCGGGTGAGCGGGTCCGCCTCGCCGGCCGCGTCGAGGCTCTGGGTGAGGAGCCTGCCCGTCTCGCTGTCGAGGTCGCGCTCCGGGGTGGCGGCCACGGTCGCGACGAGGTCGGTGAGGCTGTCCTCGGGCCGGTCGTCCTCGAACGCCTCGCCGGGCACCCCGAGCCGCTCGGCCAGGTAGGCGACGGCCCGGTCGGTGGGCCGGCGGTTCCCGGACTCCAGCCTCGACAGATAGGCGGCCGACATGCCCGGTCCGGTGAGGTCGACCTGTGAGATGCCGCGGCGTTGCCTGAGCTGGCGCAGGCGCTTGCCGAATGCTGGCTGCTCGAGCACATTGCACCTCTGTGCGGACGTCTCTCTCCTCCCGACGGGAACGAGGCCCGAACGGGGGTGAGTCCAGTGACCCACCCGCGCATGATCCCACGCCGTGGCAATCGAGGCAAATATTGCCTTCATTGGCAATATGCGTCGAATCGATTAGGCAAGAATTGACCGGCCGCAGCGACGCCCGTCGGGACCCCGGGCCTCACATGACGTCCAGGGCCGCGTTCGCCCGCCCCCGCCACTCGAAGAACCGGAGCAGGCCGTACGCCAGCGCCGCGTACCCCAGCGCGACCACCGCCTCCCACCCCAGGCTCGACCAGACCACGGCCAGCGACGCGCCGTCGAAGAGGGCCCGCAGGGCCTCGATGGCGTGGCGCAGCGGGAGGACCGAGCCGATCGCGTCCATCCAGCCCGGCATGGACTCCGGCGGCAGGTTGGCACCGCTGAAGAGGATCAGCAGGGTCGCTGCCGCGTTGGAGACGACGAACACGTCGCGGATCCGGATCGCCAGCGCTCCGAGCGCCAGACCGAACAGGGCGCACGAGGTCGCGGCCACGACGAACACCTGCGCGAGGCCGAACAGCGTCGACGCCGGCAGTTCGAGGCCCAGCACCAGGCAGCCCACGAGCATCATGAAGGTCATGACGGCGAACCCGTTGACGACGTAAGGCAGCACCCGGCCGCCCCAGATGAGGCCCCGGGAGCGCGGGCTGAGCAGCACCGCCCCGAGCGTGCCGTACCGCCGCTCGTTCGCGACGGCCATGATCGCGCCGTACACGCAGGGCATGCTGGTGGCCAGGACCGTGTTGCCCAGCAGGTAGAAGCGGTCGTCGGCGACCCCGAGGCTGCGTCCGACGTGGACGAAGAAGAAGATCTGGAACAGGGGACCCACCAGCAGCGTGCCGATGAACATGGGCGGCGTGGTCCAGTTGAACAGGGCGCGGTAGGAAAGGCCTCCGCCGTGGAAGGCCAGGCGCAGTGCGCGTGTCAGAGCAGTCATCGCTTCGTCTCCGATGTTTCCGGCGCTCAGGTGAGGGCGAGGGTGCCTGTGCCGCGGGCACGGCGCTCCACCCAGACGAGGGCGACGAACGCCACGGCCACGTATCCGGCGCCGAGGCCGAGCGCGACGGCCGACGGCCGCAGGACGTCTCCGCCGCCCGTCGCCGCCTGGACCGCGCGGGCGGCCCAGCTGGTCGGCAGCGCCCAGGTGACCGGGCGCGTCCACTCCGGCAGGGAGGCGGTGGAGACGAGGACGCCGGAGAACATCCACACCGGGTACTCAAGGGCGTTGGCCAGGGCGTTGGCGTTGCGCAGCAGGACGAACGTGGCGGCCATGAGGACGCCCATCATGCCGAGCGCGACCACACACACGAGGACCGCGGGGACGAACAGGGCCGGCGAGGCCGGCGTGAAGGGGATGTCGAAGAGCACCACGCCCCACACCAGGGTGGCCACCATCGAGTACATGCCGACGAACGCGGTCGCGAAGGTGATCGGCAGCAGGACGAGCGACAGCCGCGTCGGCGCCGACACCAGCGTCTCCAGCGTGCCCATCCAGCGCTGTTCCTGGATGGCGCCGCCGGATCCGAACAGGACGGCGGACCACACGCCCATCAGGCCGGTGCCCACCGCCGCCTGGAGCAGGCGCTCCGGGTGGTCGCCGGCGCGGAACAGGTAGACGGCGAGGGTCGCGAAGACCAGCGGGGCGAAGACGGCCATGACCAGCTCGACTCCGGAGCGGGACAGGTACAGGACGTGCGTGCGCAGACCGACCGCCATGAGCCGCCAGAAGCGGTACGGGCCGCGGCTGGTGCGGTACGCCATCACGTGCTCCCCGCCGCGGCCGAACCGCTGATGATGGAGACGTAGGCGTCCTCCAGAGTGGGCTCGCGCGTGGTCACCTTGCCGGTGCGCAGATCCGCGAGGGCCGCCATGACGGAGGTGTGCGTGCCGTGGGACGGCCGGGCGTGGACGGTGACGACGTCCACGGTGCCGCTGGTCTCGACGGTGGCCCGCTCGATGCCCGCGGTCTCCCTCAGCCGCCGCAGCGGCTCCTCCCCGACCTCTCCGTGCACCTCGACCTCCAGGACGTCGAGCTTGCGGACCCGGTCCTTGAGTTCGGCCGGTGTACCCTCGGCGCGCAGGGTTCCCGAGGCGATGACCGCGATGCGGTCGCACAGTTCGTCGGCCTCGGCCATGTAGTGGGTGGTGAGCAGGACGGTGGTACCGCCCTTGACGAGATCGGCGACCACCCGGCGCAGGTCGCGGGCCGCGACGGGGTCCACGCCGATCGACGGCTCGTCCAGGAACAGCACCTCGGGCCGGTGCAGCAGTCCGCGCGCGATGTGCAGCTTCTGCCGCATGCCGCGGGAGTAGCCCTCGACCCGCTCCTTCTCCCGGCCCCGCAGTCCCACGGTCTCCAGGAGCTCGTGGATACGGGGCAGTTGCTCACGCGGCTCGACGCCGTACAGTTCCGCGAAGTAGCGGAGGTTGTCCAGCGCGGACAGCCGTTCGTACAGGCCGCGGTCGCCGCCGAAGACGTAGCCGATGCGCCGGCGCACCTCCATCGGGTCGCGGGCCACGTCGTGTCCGAGGATGCGTGCCGAGCCCGAGGTGGGCAGCAGCAGCGTGTTCAGCATCTTGATCGTGGTGGTCTTGCCCGCGCCGTTCGGGCCGAGCAGGCCGAACAGTTCGCCGCGGCCCACGGCGAGGGAGACGTCGCGGACCGCTTCGATCGTCTTGCGCTGGGGCCTGAGCCAGCCGGTCCGCGTCCGGTAGGAGCGGGCCAGGCCATCGGCCTCGATCGCCAGGTCAGTGGTCATGGGCGGCCTTCTCGTCACGCGCCGCGGGGGTGACGGCGACAGCGGCGGCCGGCTCGTGCAGGCGCAGCAGGCCGAGATCGAGGGAGTCGTCCAGCAGGTTGCGGAAGGACTCGGGGGCACTGCCCTGGGCCGCGCACACCTCGGCGAGCGTGCGGGTGCCGTCGAGCGCGTGCAGTATGAGCGTCCAGTCGCCGCCGTCCTCCAGCACGTACTCGAGGGAGCCGTCGACCGCCAGGTAGGAGGTGCCGGTGGGGTCCTGGAGCAGCGTGACGTGGTCCGCGAGGGTGATCACGCTGTGCTCCGTCCAGCGGGACGGCGCGAAGACCAGTGACGCGATCTGCGGGACCGCCGCCTCCCATTCGGTGAACCGGTGGGCGGGGCGGGGCGCGGGCAGCAGTACGGCGGAGTCGACGAGCGGCGGCGGGAGTTCGGCGACCATCGCGTCGAGGAGGCACAGGTTCAGCAGCGGCAGGAGACGCTCCACGTGGGCCGTGAGCGGTGCGTCCGCCAGGCGGCGCAGCAGGGCGCGGACCCGGTCGGCGTCGAGCATGGTCCGTCCGCGTTCGGTGGCCAGGGCTTCCTCGACGAGGGCGAAGCCGTCGTGGGTGAGCATCTCGATGAAGGGCCGGTGGGTGTGCTGGATGCCTTCGCCGTAGAAGAAGGGGATCTTGGGGCGGTGGACCACCTCGGGCGGCAGCAGGTCGGCGACCGCCTCGCGGATGACGGCCTTGTCCCACAGCAGGCGTTCACGCCGGGCCGCCGGGATCGACGCGACCAGCTCGACCAGACGCCGGTCCAGGAACGGGACGCGGGCCTCGGTGCCGCTGCCGGCCGCGGTGCGGTCCTCCTGCCAGCAGTTGAACTGCTCGACGTCCCTCATCTTCGCCGTCACGAAGGCGGCGTAGGGGTCGCGGGCGAGCAGGCTCCTGCCGTGGCCGAGTGCCGCGTCGGTGAGCAGACCGCCCTCGGTGCCCTCCCACCACGCGCCGCGCTTGGGGCGGCCGTCCTCCAGCAGGCCGCGGCGGGCCATGCCGGCGAGGCCGGCCTCGAAGCCCGCCCAGGTGCCGTCCGCGGAGAGGGTGCTGGAGTATCCGCCGCAGAACTCGTCGGCGGCGGCGCCCAGCAGCATGCCCTTGATCTCGGGGTGTTCGGCGCGTACGTAGCGGTGGAGTTCGTGCTTGTAGTACTGCTCCGGGCTGCACGTGGGCATCTCGGTGAGCCACAGCAGCCGCTTCCACTCGTCGGCGGTGGGCGGCCGGGAGGCGTCGAAGCGGATCTGGTGGTTGGGAACACCGAGTTTGTCGGCGACCATGCGGGCGTGCTCGGCGTCCCCGTTGACCACCGTCGAGCCGCTCAGCACCGAGAAGGTCCGCAGGTCGGTGGTGTCCGCGGCGAGCGCCGCGACGGCGGCCGAGTCGACACCGCCGCTGAGGAACAGGCCGATGGACACGTCGGCGGTGGCGCAGACGCGCACCGAGTCGGCGAGCAACTCGCGGAACTCGGCGACGATCTCCTCGTCGGTGCGGGTGGAGTCGCCGTCGAAGTCGGGGAGTCGCCAGTAGGTGTGGCGTCGGGTCGCGCCGTCGCGCAGGTCGATCTCCAGGATGGTCCCGGCGGGCACGGACTCGACGCCCTCGAAGTAGGTGGACGGCGGGGCCAGGTCCAGTGAGGGCGCCGACGTCATCAGGGGGTTGACCAGGGCGCTGTCCCAGTCGACGCGGCGCGGGGTGGCCGGGTCGGCGAAGAGCGCCTTGATCTCGGAGGCGAAGGCGATCCGCCGGCGGTCACGGGTGAAGTAGAGCGGCTTCACGCCGAAGTGGTCGCGGGCGAGGAGCAGCACGCCCCGGCGCCGGTCCCACAGCACGAGGCCGAACATGCCGCGTACGTCGTCGAGGAAGTCGAGGCCCTTGTGCTGGTAGAGGTGTACCAGCACCTCGCAGTCGGAGCCGGTGCGCATCCGGGTGCCGGCCGGCAGGGTCGCCTCCAGCTCGCGGTGATTGTAGACCTCGCCGTTGGCGATGAGGACGACCGACCGGTCCTCGCTGTAGAGGGGCTGTCCGCCGTTCTCCGGGTCCACCAGGGACAGCCGCGTGAACGCCATGCCGACCGGCCCCTGACGCAGGAGTTCCTCCGCGTCGGGTCCGCGGTGCGCGAGCGTGCGGGCCATGGTCGTGAGGATTGCGTCGGCTTCGACACCGAGGTCGTGCGCGTCGATGCGGGCCAGACCGCCGAGTCCGCACATGCTCCCGTTCCTTTCCGGATGGGTTCTGTTTCTGGGAATGGGGAAGGGCGCCCCTCGACAAGTGGAGGAGAGGCGCCCTTGGTCCGCTTGTGGTTAGCGGACGACCATCATGACGCGGCCGAAATCGATCTTCTTGGCCTCGGGCTTGTTGTACTGCTTCATATTGATACACCTCTTCATTGGTCAATTCACCGCTCCGGCTCGTCCGGCCCGGCGTGCTGAATTGATAGTAGGGACACCGCGAACCATTCCGCAAGCTCCGGCGGTACATTCGAAGAAATCCCTCGGGAAGCATTTTCGATAAACGCCTCCAAGCCGTCCGCGAATTGCGCGAACGGCTTTCCGGCATGCCATAAGGAGGCCGGATTTAAGGAGAAAGAATTCAGGCGGCCAAATTCACCAGCTTCTCCTCGAGAAGCCACCCGAGCATTTCCGCGGTGTCGTCGAGTGCCGTGCCGGCGTCGATTCCGTACTCCTCGGCCACCGAGACGGCGATGTCGTCGACGGTGTCGGTGCCGTTGATGCGCCGCCAGATGAACGCCGCCACCTCGGGCAGTTCGTAGGCCTGGTCGTAGCGGGCGAGCAGGATCGCGCCCCCGGAGGTCCTGATGCGGACCTCCAGACTGTGCCTGGGGACGCTGCGCGCCCCGATGTTCGTGGGCATCAGACCTCCGCCTCCATCGAGATGCGCCGGACGCAGCCGATGACGTCCTCGATCCACCGGCCGGGATCGGCCGGGTCGTAGTCGCGCATGGTCTCGATCGCCCAGTACCGCTCGAAGGGCAGCACCACGGGCGCGGCGGCCCGGTACTTCCTGGACCGCCACTTGGCGGTGGTGCCGAACTCCCCGTGGTGCGCCAGCAGCGCGTCCGCCGCGTATCCGAAGGCGAGCTTCGCCGTGAGCAGCGCGCTCTCGGCGTCGCCCGAGCCGAGCTGGCCCAGGGCGTCCTCGGCGAAGGTGTCCGCGAGGTCGAGGCTGTGCGCGGTGATCGTCCGGCCGAAGGCGGACACCCGCAGCCGGCGCTGCTGCTCCGCCAGCCAGTCCGCGCCGTCGAGGGCGACGGCGTGCCCCAGCTTGACCAGGCAGTCGCGCTCGAACTGGCTCACGGTGGCCCCGATGTCCCGCTCGCTGCGGTACGCCTCCCAGGAGACCTTCTCGCCGAGTTGCGCGTACTGGCCGGTCAGCCAGTACTCGACGTCCCCGCGCCGTCCGTCCAGGGTGGGGACCGCCACCGGGACACGGTCCGGGACCAGACCCACCGGGTGGAAGTCGCCCGCGTCGTGGGCCGGGAAGGGCTCGTCGGTGACCACGTAGAGGTCCAGGTCGCTCGTTTCGTTGCCCCACCCGCGCACCAGGGAGCCGGCCGCGTACACACACCGGTACGCGTCCGGCAGGAGGCCCTGCTCCCGGAGGTGGCCCAGGAGACGCGGGCCGTCCTCTGCGGTGATCGTCTGCATCATGGATATGTCCTTCGGTCCGTGCTGTCTGAGGGCGTGCATCACATGCGTGCGTGCTTCACATCAGTCCGTGCGTCGTGAATTCCGCACGCACCTGTTCGTCGTCCAGCGCCCCGACCGAGGCGAAATGCCGGACAGTCTGCTGCGCGACGCCCTTCGCGTACGCCGAGACGGCCGCGTCCGGAAACAGCTCGGCCACAATGCGTTTCGCGTCGTCGCGGGAGAGTCCGTAACCGGTGATCTCCCTTTCCACCGACGGCACGTCGGGGTCGGTGAAGATACGGATCAGCCGGGGCACCTGAAGTGCGGCGCGCCGTCGGGTGGCGGGGGTCAGCTGTCCCCACAGGTGACGCAGCAGAATGGCGAAATAGGCGTGGTGGCGGCCCTCGTCCTGGGCATGGTCGCGGACGGTCTCGCGGACCGCCGGAGCCACACTCCGGTCGTTCCACAGGTCCGACAGCTGCGCCGTGATGAGCGTCTCCGACACGATGACGAAAAGGACTTCGGTGAGTGCCGCCAGGTCGTCCGGCGTCTCCTCCAGGAAGCGCTCCAGACGCGTGATGAAGTAGGGGACCTGCAGCAGCTGCGGTCCCACGTCGGTCAGGTCGCGGACCTGTCGCGCGAGGTCCGCCGAGAACAGCGCGTGGTACGCCTCGTCGCAGTAGATCCTGAAGGCGTCCAGCCGCATCGCGTCCGGCAGCCGGACGCCGATGGTGCCGTGTGCGATGCCGAGCACGGTGCGGTTGACCACCAGGTGCTCCAGCTTCGCGGTGAAGTCCAGGTAGCGGTACAGATGCTGGATCAGCACATCGCGGTAGACGTCGGGCCGCTCGTCGCGCAGCGCCGCGATCAGCGGGTGGGAGGCGAGCGGCACCAGCTCGGGTGCGAAGAAGCCCTGTCCGGCCGTGAGGGGGGCGAGTGTGCGGCGCTCGGCGACACGAACGGTGGCGCGCTCGTCCCAGTTGCGGAACGGGCTGACGTAGTCGCTCCGTGCGTCCTGGTCAGCCCGGTGGTCGAACAGCGCCTGCTTGGGGCACAGGCTCACTGCCGAGCACCCCATGAACAGGCCGACTGTGCCGCACATGCTTCTCCCCCACTCCTGTTGCGGCCGGCCTCTTGGGCAACGGCGGGTCCGACTGATGGCGGTTGATCCGGCTGGTGTCCCACAGATCGGCGAAGCGGCCTGCGCGCCCGCAGTGGTAGTACGCCTCCTCGACGTGCACGAGCGACCCCCACAGCAGCCGCTCCCGCTCCTCCTCGTCGAGCGGGAGCGCCGGCCAGCGCGGATCACTGCGCGACACCGGTTCGGCGCGCCCGTTGACCCGGGCGGTCTCCCGCATGCCGGGGATGAGGAAGAGCAGGCCGACACCGGGGCTCTCCTCCAGGTTGTGCAGGGTCTGCAGGAGCCTGTTGCCGGATTCCTCCGGCACGAACAGCGTCCGCTCGTCGAGAATCCGTACGAAGCCGGGAGCGCCGCCGCGGGGCGAGGCGTCACAGCGCCCCTGCCCGTCGGCGCTCGCCAGCACCACGTACGGGGACAGCGAGATGAACTCGCGCAGCCACGCGTGCACCACCGGCGAGAGCTTGGCCTCCACCCGGGCGAGCGGGCGGCCCCACCGCTGTGCCAGCTCCTCGCGCAGCGAGCCGTCGGCCGGAACGCCGGACGGGCTCACGGCACCATCACCGCGCCTCCGTTGACGCCCAGCGTCTGCCCGGTCAGATAGCCGCCCAGGTCGCCGACGAGGAAGGCCACCGTGTTCGCCACGTCCTGCGGCCGCGCGACCCTGCCCAGCGGGATCTTCAGGCCCTCAGCCGCGAACCCCTCGTCGTCCAGGCCCGGTTGGGCGGTCCGTGTCACGCCTGGGGCGACCGTGTTCACGGTGATGCCGTGCCCGGCCAGGGCGCGGGCCAGCGACTTGCCCAGGGCGACGAGGCCGGCCTTGCTCGCGGCGTAGTGCGCCCCCTTCGGCGAGCCGGTGAACGCCGCGCTCGACGACACGTTCACGATCCGTCCGCCACCCTGCGGGATCATCAGCGCGGCCGCCTGCTGGGCGCAGAGGAACGCGCCCTTCAGGTTGGTGTCGAGGACGAGGTCCCACAGGGCCTCGTCGAGGTCCAGGACCTGCGCGCGCGGGAACACGCCGGCGTTGTTGACGAGGACGTCGAGCCGGCCGAACCTGCGGCCGACCGTCTCGAACATGGCGGCGACCTGCTGCCGGTCACGGACGTCCGCCGCCACCGGGAAGCAGCCCTCGGGCAGCTGCCCGCCGTCTCCCTCCGGCGGCGTGCCGGGCGGGTGGTTGACCGCGACCCGTGCGCCCAGCGCGGCGAGTGTCTCCACCACGGCGCGGCCGATGCCGCTGCCGCCGCCCGTGACGAGCACCGTGCGCCCCTCCAGGGACACCGACACGGCGTTCACGGCCGTGCTCCCGTCTGCCGCCGCACCTCGTCGAGGACGCGGTAGACCTCCAGGCACGCCGACAGCGGCGAGCCGCTGGGCTCACCGTTCCGGACGCTGCTCTGGAAGCTCTCCAGTTCGGTCGAGTAGCCGGTGCGGCCGTAACCGCCCCGGCGGCCCGGCCAGTCGTGGCGCAGCGTCTCCTTGCCGTCGAGGACACCCGCGCCGGGCGCGCTCGCCGGACGGCTCAGGGTCAGCGTGTCGAAGTGGTCCAGGACTCCGACGACGGCCTCGTCGGTGACCAGCTCGCACCGGTACTCCAGGCGGTTGGACCAGTTGCCCAGCAGCAGGGTGGCCAGCCGGCCGTCGGCGTACTCCAGGAAGATCCGCAGCGCCAGGCGCTGTGCGTCGATGCCGGCGCGCCGGGCCGTGATCCGGTCCGGGACGCCGAGTTCACGCAGCGCCATGTCGACCGCGTGGGTGCCGAGTCCCTGGATCAGGCTGTCCTGCACCGTGGCGCAGCCCCACACCGGTGACGTCGGCTTGGCCGAGACCATGCGGAGGTCGAAGGTGCGCAGCGTGCCGTGGGAGCGCAGGGTGTCCCGGAGTGTGCGGTACGGCTGTCCGTGGGGGAAGTTGAAGCCGACGAACGCCACCGTGCCGGGCGGCGCGTCGCGTTCGTCCACGACGAGCTTGTCGAGCGTCTCGGTGTCGGGGGCGGGGGGCTTCTCGACGAAGACGCTGATGCCGCGGGCCAGGGCCCGCCGTACGACCTCGGCGTGCAGTTGAGGGGAACCGGCGACGACCAGGGCGTCGATCTCGGCCGCGCCCTCACCGTCGACCAGTTCCGTCCAGTCGTCGGTCCACAGATCCGCGCCCCAGCGTCGTGCCGCCTCCTCGGCGGCCTCGGGCCGGCGGGCGGCGACGGCGGTCAGCCGGGCACCGTCCAGCGCCGACAGGGCGGGCAGCAGATTCTCCTGAGCGTGCGTGCCGGGGCCGATGAGCCCGTAGCGCAGTGCTGCTCGCCCGCGCGTGATCCGTCGGATGGACATTCAGATGATCCCTATTTCTTCCAGCCGGCGGCACCAGAAGTGGTACTTCTCCTTGGTCATCTGCCGCTCGGCGCGGCGCTCGGCGGACTCGCGGTCCTCGCCGACCCGCCAGAACATGGTGCCGACGGCCGCCTCCTCCGGCTCCACCTCGGACAGCTCGCCGGGAGTGTCCTGCCGGCCCTGCCGCAGTCGGCCCAGGGCCTCCTCGCGGCCCCGGGACTCCTTGAACATGACGGGCGCCCGCTCCTTGACCGGGTTGCCGCGCAGCACCAGGGAGATGGTGCCCAATTCGGTGAACGGCGTGGAGTGCAGGGCGTTGTGGTGGATGGTGAAGCACTCGTCGGCTCGGTCCACGTGCAGCATCACCGGCCGCACGTCGTCCGGCAGGGTGTTCTCGTCGAAGCCGTTGCGCGCCACGTAGTTGCGGTGCAGGTAGGTGCCGCGCAGCACGAGGTTGGTGAAGGAGAAGCGGTGGTTGTGGGCGAGCTGCTGCTGGTGGTCGGTGGACATGCGGAGCCTGATGCGCAGGCCCTTCTCCACGTCGTCCCAGAGCACGATCTTGTCCTCGACCACGTCCTCCTCGCACTTGGCCCACAGATAGGGGTCGTGCTCGACGGCGAACAGCAGTCGGCGGAAGAGGGCCTTGTCGGCGGCGAACTCGCGGATGAGCCGCTGCGTCAGCTCGGCCGCCGCGGGCAGGTCGTCCCAGTCGATGGGCCCGACGTCCTCGAAGAGTGCGACTGCGGTGTTGTTGACGTGTACCCGGTCTGCCGTCTCGATGCTCATGTCGGGGTGTTCTCCTCAGAAGGGCACCGGTGGACCGGTGCGGAACGGAACGGGACCGCGCGGGCGGTCAGACGACACCGAGCCGCTCCAGGCGCTCGCGGATCTGCCGGTAGGCGTCGAGGCCCATGACCTTCTGCCGACGGCGCTCCTCGGGCTCGTCCTGGTGACCGAAGCGCCACCAGAGGGTGTCCTCCTGCTTGTCCATGATCACGGAGCGGTCCTTCTCGGCCGGCCCGCGCAGGAAGAGGGAGACGGTGTCGGGGGTGGTGAACGTGGTGTGGATGGCGCTGTGGTGCAGCGTGTAGCAGCTGCCCGGCGCCTCCCAGCGGACGATGTGCGGCGTCAGCTTCTCCAGCTTGCCCCGGGCCCGTGGGTCCGGGTGGTGACGGTCGAGGTACTGGCGCGCCTCCGGGTCGGGGCCGTCGCCGTAGATGTCGTCGCCCATGTGGTACAAGGTGTGCGTGTAACCGCCCGTCACGATGCGGCTGGAGAAGGAGAACCGGTGGTCGTGCGGGCGGTCGAAGTGATCGTCGGTGGAGATGTGCAGGCGCAGCCGGACGCCCCGGTCGAGCGCGTCGTACAGGACGATGTAGTCGAGCAGCTGATGGCGCTCGCACATGGCGAGGAGCTCCGGCTTGTTCTCCACGTCGTAGACGAGTTTGCGCAGGGACTCCTTGTCGTCCGCGAGGCGCTGGACGAGGTCGCGGGTGATTTCACCCGCCGCTTCGAAGTCGGTCCAGTCGACAGTGAGCCGGTCGAGTTGGTCGATCACGGTTTCTCCTTGGGGCGGCAGCGGGTCGGGCAGCGGCCCGCCGTGGGGGGCCGGCGGTTCCTGGGCGGTCCGGGCGGTCGGTGCCGTGGCGGGTGTCTTCTCGTACGCGCTGCGGATCCGCCGGGCCACCGGTGAGCCGGCGGCCGGCAGCCGGTTGAGTTCGTCCTGCGGGCACCGCCCGGCCATGACGTCGGCGAGCGTGTCGGCGAAGACATCGAGGTCGGAGGTGCCGACCACATCGCGGGTGGGGCTCACGGTGTTCTCCTCAGCGTGCGCACCGCCGCCACCACGGCGGCCGCGGTGCGCTCCGGCGGATCGGCCGGGTCCGGGGTCAGTACGAGCCAGCCGCGGGCCTTCGCCATGTGCAGCAGCTCGCGGCGTACGAGCGTCTGGTAACCGCAGAAGGACGCGCGGGGCGGGCCGGTGAACCCGTCCCAGCGGCCGATCTCGGTGTCCTTGAAGCCGTCGCGACGCGACCAGGCGATCTCGGGCGCGACGTCCAGCAGGACCGTCAGGGCGGGTTCGGGGACGGGGGCGAAGAGCGACTCGACCCAGCGCGCGTCCAGGGGTTCGCGGATCAGCGTCTTGGCGATGTTCCGGTAGTACCAGCCGTCCATCACGACCAGCGTGCCGGAGTCCGCCAGTTCGGGGCGCAGCCGGGCCAGTCCCGCGTACCAGGAGGCGATGAGCAGGATCCAGTGCGCGGCCCCGTAGGTGTCGCCCTGCTTCTCGGGCGAGGACCAGATGAGCTCGCGCAGCAGGGCGGCCCGCGCCTCGGTTCCCGGGTCGGCCGCCGCGATGTCCTTCTTGCCCGCGGGGATGGTGCCGCCCGGGTCGAGCTCCCGTGCGACGAGGCGCGCGACCGTGGACTTCCCGCTGCCGTCGATGCCCTCCGTGACGATCAGCAGGGCCCGGCCCCGTCCAGCAGGTGACGGACGATGCCGTCCTCGTCGTTGGCGGCCGTGACGGCGGTGGCCCGCGCGAGGACCTCCGGGTGGGCGTTGGCGGGGGCGACGGCTCGGTCGGCGACGGCGAACATGGGCAGGTCGTTGAGGTGGTCGCCGTACACGGTCAGAGGCAGGTGTCCGAGGCCCGCGGTGCGCGCCAGCTCGCACACGGCCAGGCCCTTCTCGGCCTCGGGGTGCGCGACCTGGACCTCGGTCCAGCCGGGTACGTAGCGGTTGGCGGCGGCCAGGACGGCGGCCGTGGCGCCGAGGGCCTGCTCGAGAAACGTGACGGCGGCCTTCGCCTCCTCGTCGGGGACGAAGGCGATCACCGCGGCGGTGTGCGTGGAGGCGACCGCGGCGTACGGGTCCTGGTAGGCGCCGAGCCGTGGATCGCCGTACGCGCGCTTCTCCTGCGTGTACCAGGCGGTGGCCGGGTTGGAGCAGGGTCCGTGCAGGACGCGGTCGTGGCTGCCGTCCCAGGTGGTCAGCACGGGTTCGGCGGCGAGGTGCGCGAGCGCGTCCAGCGCGGTGGCCGCCGTCTCGGGGCCGAGGGTGCGGTGGGTTAGGTGCCGGTTGGATGCGAGGTCGGTGAGGAACGCGCCGTTGAGCTCGATGACGGGCAGTGTCAGCCGCACGCCGGCGAGCAGACTGCGCATGGCGACGGCGCTGCGCGCGCTGGCCACGGTCAGCGAAGTGCCCGCGTCCAGCAGCGCGTTGAGTCCGTCGCGGGCGTACGCGCTGAGTGTGGCGTCGGAACGCAGCAGCGTTCCGTCGAGATCGAGGACGTGCAGTCCGGGGCGTCGGTCGTCGGTCATCGGCGGGTCTCCTCCAGGAGCCGGTCGGGAAAGAGCGCGGGAATCAGTTCACGCAACTCCCCCATACAACCGAGGACACGGTGGGCGGCGCCGAGCCGGGTGCGCGGTGTGAGTGTCGCGAGGCCGAACACGGTCATGCCGGCCGCCCTGGCGGCGGCGACTCCCCGTGCGCTGTCCTCGACGACCAGGCAGGCCCGGGGGTCCACGCCGAGGCTGCGTGCCGCGTGGAGGAAGAGGTCGGGGGCGGGCTTGGGGCGGTCGACCTGGTCGGCGCCGAAGATCCGGCCGTGCAGCCGGACGGCGAGGCCGGTCAGGCCCAGTGAGACGGCGACCCGCTCGGCGGTGTCGTTGGAGGCGACGCAGTAGGGGATGGAGCGGGCGTCGAGGTCGTCCAGCACCTCACGCACTCCGTCCACCGCCGTGAGTTCCTGCGCGAAGGTGTCGAAGAGCCGGGCGTGGAAGCGGGGTTGGAAGTCGTCGGGGACCGTCGTGCCGGTTCGCCGGCAAACGGTTTCGGCCATGTCCGCGAAGGACTTCCCCAGGTAGTGCTCGACGGCCTCGGCGAACGTCGTCGGCGCCACCTCGTCCGTGAGCATCGAGGCCAGCAGACGGTTGCCCAGGGCCTCGCTGTCCACGAGGACACCGCTGTTGTCGAAGACGACCAGTTCGTGGCCCACCTGCCGCCCCCTTGGCTCGTCTGACGGTGATCTCGGATCAACCTAGGACCGTCTTGACAGTTGAGTCAAGCCCGGGAGGTCATAACTTGACAGCTCTTGGCAACGCCCAGCCCACCGGGACCCGGGCGCCTACCTCTTCAACTGCCTCTTGATTCAGGCGCTTCCGGTGGTAGGGTCAACGACCGCCGACCCCATCTGTCAAGTATTGTCAAACCGATGTTGACAACAATCAGCAGGAATCGCGAAGAGGGATGAATGATGGAGAACCTGTCTGGCCCGGCCGAGCAGACCCATGACCCGCTGCTTCCGGTGGAGGTCCACTGCCACGGCTTTGCCGGCGTGGACTTCTCCGAGTTCTCCCTGCTCGACCTCGAACTCCTCGAGCACGTCTGCGCACGGGAAGGGGTCCTCAGCATCCCGACCCTGTACCTGCACCACCACCGGCTGGGCGAGTTCGAGACGTTCATGCGCCGCTACGACGCCATGAGGCGCGCCGGACGCATCCCGCACGTCGTCGGCGTCGCCCTGGAGGGCCCGCTGCTCTCCAGCCACGGCGGCACGCCGGCCGACACCGTGTGGGCGCCGACGCGTGCGGAGTGGGAGCGGCTGGCCCGCCTCGGTGACCACGGCCTGTGCTACATGGTCCTCTCCCCCGACGCCTTCTCCCCCGCCTCGGACTTCCACGGCCAGACCTTCGACCGCCACCCCGGCTTCGACTGGATCGTCCCGATGCTGCTCGGCCACGGAGTGCGGCCCGCCCTGGGGCACTTCACGCGCTCCGACCCCGGGCTCAGCGCCCGGCTGGTCAAGGACATCGTCGACATCGCCTGGGCCACGGAGTGGAACGGCGAGGGCGCCCGTGTGGTGACCGACCACCTGTTCAACGACATGCCGCTGACCATCCGGCACGCCTTCCGCACCACCCGGGCCCGCGCGACCCGTGACGCGACGCTGGCCTCGTACGACCTGCCGGGGTGGACGCTGGACGCCATGGACGAGATCGCCGGCCCGGTGCCGGCGGCCATCATGCGCGAGGCCGCCACGGGCCGGATCGCCGCGTGCATCAACTTCGACGGCGAGCACGTCGACCTGGCCATCGCCGGCCGCGCGGTCAGCCTCATGGGCCTGGAGAACTCAATGATGATGACCGACCGCTGCGACTCCGCGCGGCTCGGCGGCCAGGACCTGACCCAGGGCGCGGAGAACGGCCTGTGGTACCAGGCCGGCGGCGTCGTCGCCGCCGGATCCCAGCCGCTGGCCCAGCAGATGCGCAACGCGATGGGCCGTGACATCAAGGGCCCCCAGCTGTGGGACCTGGCCGCCGGCACGGCCCACCGCGCCTTCGGGCTCACCGCCCTGGAGTCGGGCCAGCTCCCCGACGGCATGCTCGCGGCGACCCACGAGCGGTGGGCGTCCCTCGACGTCGCGGACGCCGCCTGATGACCGGCACCGGCCTCATGAAGGACACCAGTCGCGTGACGGACGCCGCTTACGTGCCGGACGCCGCTCACGTGACGGACACCGCTTACGTGACGGACACCAACGTCACGAAGGACACCGGCCCCGCTCCGCTTCCCCTGGGCCGGGCCGGCTCCGGCGCACCGCTGCGGATCGGTGTCCTCGTCTCGGCCACCGGCGCCAATCTGCGCACACTGATCGACATGCGGCGCGCGGAGCCGGCCCGCTACGAGGTCGCCCTCGTCGCCTCGCACGGCACCCGGTCCGCAGCACTGGACGTGGCCCGGGAGCACGGAATCGAAGCCTGGCCGGGCGACTTCGACGCACACTGCGGAACGGCCTCACGGGCGACCGGCCCCGCCGAACGTGCCGCGTACCGGCGCCGTGCCCGGCAGTGGCACGACGGGCTCGACGCCCGGATCGCCGCCTGGGAGACGGACAACGGTCCACTGGACCTCGTCGTGCTGGCGTACCACCGCTGGATCGAGGGCGACCTGCTCACCCGCTACCACGGCCGGATGATCAATCAGCACCCCGGGGACCTCGCGGTGCTCGACGACACGCACCGCCGGGCGCTGACCGGCAACGACCCGGTGGCCGTGGCGATGGACCTCGGGCACAGCACCACCCGGACCTCCTGCTTCCTCGTCGACGAGAGCCACGACGGCGGAGCCGTGCTGTGCCAGGGCCCGCCCGTCCCCGTTCGGGCCGGCACGGGCCCCGCGGCACAGGAACGGGAACAGAAGCGCCTCAGCGACCGCCCCTGCCTGGAGTGGACCGTACGCGCCTTCGCCTCCGGCTCACTCGCCCTGTCCGCGAGCACGCACCCCGACGGCAGCCGGGTCGTCCTGGTCGACGGCGTCGCCACGCCGCTGGGCGGCAGACGACTGACCGCGGCCGACACACGCGAGGGGATGTGAAGCAGGTGACGTACACCGCGATCGACGCCCGAGCCCTGGATCCGCTGACACGCGATGCCGACAAGGCCGAGGCCTACCGCCGCGACCCCTACATGCGCGAAGCGCTCACCTCGCTGGCCCCGATGCGCGACCCGCAGGTGCCCGACCGTCACACCTTCGTCGTGCTGAAGCCCGACGCCGTGGCCGGACGGCGCGGCGAACGGATCCTCGGCCTCCTGCGGTCGCGGGGCTGGCATCCGGTCGCGGCGACCACCGTGCGCTTCGACCCGCTGCTCGTCCGCGAACTGTGGCGCTACCAGTTCAACGCCGCCTCCGCGCAGCGCATCGCCGTGGTGGACCCGTTGCTGTCCTCGGGCCGCAGCCTGCTCGTGCTGCTCGAGGACCGCGACCGGCCGGCGTGGCTGCCCGCCAGCGTCCGGCTGACCGCGGCCAAGGGTTCGGCGGATCCCTCGGCCGCACGCGGCACCGACCTGCGCACCAGGATCGGCCGGGTCAACGGCCTGTTCAACTTCATGCACACCGCCGACGAACCCGCGGACGTGATGCGGGAGTTGCAGCTCTTCTCGTACCAGACGGGCTGGGACTGGTGCGCGGGTCCGCTGTTCGGCACCGCGGCGGACAGCGGCGCCGACCCTGAGAGGACAGTGACGACGCTGCTCGCAGAGCTGGCGGCCGAGATCCCCGCGCACGACCTGGACGTCGCCGCCAGCATCCGCCGCCTGGCCGGGCGGAGCGGACCGTGGGGCGACTGCGCCCGCGACCGGCCGCAGCCCGGACGCGTCGAGGACTGGCTCGGCGTGCTGCGTCACGCCCCCCTTCCCGACGGCGGCGGCCGCTGGGACGTCCTGACCGTCCTCACCAGCTGGATCGACTGCAACGAAGCGGGGGTCCTGCCGATCATCGCCACCGCGACCGCCGAGGCCTGGCGCCCCGCGCCGGCGGACGAGGCGACCAGAGAGGTGACCTACGCATGAGCACCGCCGTCCCCCCGTTCGCCGGAGCGGGCAACCTCATCTACCGCGCCGAGCACGTGCCGCGCTTCGTACGCGCCGAGGGGTGCTACCTCCAGGCCGCCGACGGGCGCCGCTATCTCGACGCCGAGGCCGCCAACGGCACCGTCGCCTGGGGCTACGACAAGCAGATCCTGCGTGACGCCCTCGCCTACTGCGAGGACCTGCCGGCGCTGCCGTCCTTCTGCGAGTCCGACCTGCGGCTGGACGTGCTGCGGCGGCTGGAGCGGCTCTTCGGTGACGCCGTCGGGGCCCCGGGCCGCGTCGAGTTGGACCTCGGCGGCGCCCAGGGCATGGAGACCGCCCTGCGCATCGCGTTCAGCGCCGTCGGGCCGGGCACGGTCGTGGTGTTCGAGGGCGCGTTCCACGGCAGGTCCGGAGTGACCAGCATGCTCAGTTCCAGTCCCCGGTACCGCGAACTGCTCGCGGCGTGGGGGCTCGAAGTGGTCCGGCTGCCCAGCCCCGACTGCAGCCGCTGCCCGCACGCCGCGGTGTCGGCCCCGGCCTGCGGGAAGGGATGCGTCGCCGCGGCCACCCGGTGGGGCTCCGAGCTCTCCGGCGTCGGTGGCGCGGGCTTCTCCCGCAAGGTGAGTGCCTTCGTCTTCGAGTCCGTGCAGAACGTGGGCGGCATGGCCGAGCCCGATCACACGCTGCTGCGGGCGGCGGTGGACCATGCGCGCGCCAACGGTGCGGTGGTCATCGCCGACGAGATATTCACCGGCATGCACAGGACCGGCCCGCGCTGGGGCTTCCAGCGCTCGGGGGTCACCCCCGACGTGGTCGTCGCCAGCAAGGCCCTCACCAACGGCGCGGCGGCCCTGAGTGCCGTGTGGGCACGTGAACCGCTCGCGGCTCCCCAGACGTACCGGCCCGGCAGCCACTCCTCGACCTACATCGGCATCCCGCACGCCCTGGGGGTCACGCGGGCGGTCCTGGACCGCTGGGACGCCTGGGCGGAGCCGGCCGCGGACATGGCGGGGCTCGCGGCCCGGCTGACGGACCGACTGAAGCGGCTCCAGGCCGCCCATCCGGACCTGGTGAGGGACTGCCAGGCCTTCGGCGGCACCGCCCGCCTCGTGCTGACCGGTGACCACGCTCCCGCGCTGCGGCGGCTGTGCCTGTCGGCCGACCCGCGGACCGGGCTCGTCGTCGCCTCGACCGGAATGGCCCCGGACGTGATCAACATCCATCCCCCGCTGGTCATCGCGGACAGTGATCTGGACGTCATGACGGACGTCCTCGACCGCGCCCTGACCCTGCTGGGCGAGACCGCGGGGAGCGACGCATGATGTCGCGCCTGCCCGAGGACCCGCTGGTCTGCCTGTGCGCACGCGTCCCGGAGAGCGTCATCCTGGCCGCCCGGGCCTCGGGCATCCGCGACGTGCCCGCCCTGCGACAGGCCACCGCCGCCAACACGGGCTGCGGAGACTGCCTGACCGACCTCGAGGAACTCCTGGAGTGACCGGCCCGCGCGAGCGGCCCGCCGGTCGCGTCTGGCCACTGGCGGTCATGGCCGCCAGCGGCCACCGGCACCTCATGACACCGGACCCTCGCAGCCCTCAGGATCTGTGCAGGCACTCGACACCATCCGAGCACCACGGGAGAGAGGACCGGACCGTGCTGTCCATCACCAAGGAGTTCCACTTCTCCGCGAGCCACCGACTGGCCGGCCTTCCACCGGACCACCAGTGCGGCCGACTGCACGGCCACAACTACGTGGTGCTGCTCGAACTGAGCGGACACCCCGACCGGTTGGCCGAAGCCGGCTTCGTACGCGACTACGGCGAACTGGGCGTCGTCAAGAAGTGGCTCGACGACACCGTCGATCACCGGCATCTCAACGACGTGCTGCCCGACGTGAATCCGACGGCCGAGCACCTTGCCATGTGGATCTACCGGACGTGGGCTGCGGACTTCCCGGAGCTGACCGCCGTACGGGTCTCCGAAACGCCCAGGACCTGGGCGACGTACCGGCCCGCCGGCCCCGCCGACTGACCGCGTACGCGACCGGGTCACCGCACGAGTTCCCAGACGATCACCCGGACACCGTTCCGGTCGACGAGCCCGGTCGGGCTCAAGGGGGTGGTGAAGATGGCGGTTCCGAAACTCGTGGTGAACGAGATGTTCGGACCCACCTAGCGCCGTACAGGGCGAAGGGCCTTCCACCGGAAGGTCGTGTGCGTTCCTCCGTCTCGGCGGCTGCAATCTGACCTGCCGCTGGTGCGACACACCGTACACGTGGGACTGGAAGGGCGAGTCGGACACCGGCATCGCCTACCGTGCGGCGGACGAGCTGCACGCGCTGACCGTCACCGAGGTCACCGAGCGGCTGCTCGGCTTCGGTGTCGACCTGATCGTGATCTCGGGCGGTGAACCGCTCAGCCAGCAGGACCGGGTACTGCCCGTGATCCAAGCCCTCGGGGAACACCGGGTGGCGGTCGAGTTCGAGACCAACGGCACCGTGGAGCCGCGCGACGCGCTGGTGGCGGCCGGGGCCCGGTTCAACGTGTCTCCGAAGCTCGCGCACTCGGGGGTCGCCGAGGACCGGCGCATCGTTCCGCAGGCTCTGCGGCGGTTCGCCCAACTACGCGGCGTCTCCTTCAAGTTCGTGTGCGGCGACACCGCCGATCTGGCGGAGGTCGATGAACTGGTGCGCCGGTTCGATCTCAAGAACGTGTGGGTCATGCCCAGGGGGCAGTCCCCCGAGGAGATCGACTCGGGCATGCGCGCGCTCGTCGAGGAAGTGACGGCACGCAAGTGGAATCTGTCCGGACGACTGCATGTCAACGTGTGGGGAAACAAGCGGGGTGTCTGAGTGAGCAGCAGCATCGAAGTGTTGACCGAGGACCTGGCACTGCTGGAAGGGGAGGACAGAGACCCGTTGGAGTTGATCGCCCGCCAACTGCTGGTGGCGATCGGCGAGGATCCGGACCGTGAGGGGCTCCAGGAGACGCCGGCCCGATACGCGCGCTGGTGGCGCGAGTTCACCGGGTACGACCCCGGGACCGTGGACACCCTCTTCGAGACCACGGCGACCGGCAGCCTGGTCGCCGTCTCCGGCATCAACGTGTGGTCGCTGTGCGAGCACCACCTGCTGCCGTTCTCCTGCCGGATCACCATCGGCTACCTGCCGCGGCAGAAGATGCTGGGCCTCAGCAAGTTCGCCCGGATCGCGCACCAGCACGCCCACAAGCTGCAGTCGCAGGAGCAGCTGTCGCAGCAGATCGCCGACGACATCGAGCGGCTCACCGGCTCCCCCGACGTGGCGGTCGTCGGCCGCGGCGAGCACCTGTGCATGGCGATGCGCGGCATCCGTACGCCCGCCACCATGACGACCGCCGTGTGGCGGGGCGCGCTCCAGGACGCCGCGCTGCGCAGCGAGCTCATCGCGCTCACCAACGACCGCACCTGCTGAGGAGAGGACACGGCATGCGGATCTCCGAACCCCGGCGGACCGGACTGAGCTTCGACGACGTCCTGTTCGTGCCCCGGCGCACCTCGCTGACCAGCAGGCGGCAGGCCGACACCCGCAGCGAGCTGCTGCCCGGGCTGACCCTGAGGGTGCCCGTCGTCTCGGCCAACACCCAGTGGTGCACCGGCGACCGGATGGCGGCGGCGATGGCGCGGCGGGGCGGCCTCGGCATCCTGCACCGGATGCAGACCGTCGAGCAGCAGGTCGCCCAGCTGGACGCGGTCAAGGCCGTACAGGTGGACGGCGAGCAGGGCGACAGTGCCACCCTCGACGCCGCGGGGCGGCTGCTGGCCGGTGCGGCCGTCGGCGTCACCGGCGACTGGCGTGAGCGCGCGGCCCAACTGGTCGCGCACGGCGCGGACATCCTGCTGGTGGATGTCGCGCACGGGCACAGCGACCCGGTCATCGACACCGTCAAGGAACTGCGCTCCGCGTACCCCGGCACCCCGCTCATCGCGGGCAACGTGGCCACGGCGGAGGGCGTGCGGGACCTGGCGGCGGCCGGTGCCCAGTCGGTGAAGGTGGGGATCGGGCCGGGCGGTGTGTGCACCACCCGGCTGGTCGCGGGCACCGGCGTGCCGCAGCTGACCGCCGTCATGGACTGTGCCGACGCGGCCGCGGAGGCCGGGGTGACGATCATCGCCGACGGCGGCATCCGGCAGGCCGGTGACATCGCCAAGGCCCTCGCGGCCGGGGCGCACGCGGTGATGCTGGGCTCGGCGCTCGCGGGCGCCGACGAGAGCGAGGCCACCCCGGTGGAGCGGGACGGCCGCCACTACCGGGTCAGCAACGGCTTCGTCTCGCTCGGCATGGAGCTCACCCTGCGCAGGGCGGCCGGTGGCACGGTCACCCGGGAGGAGCTGGACGACTACGTGCCGGAGGGCGTCGAGGCGACCTTCCCGGCCTCCGGGTCACTGGCCCGTACGCTGCGGCAGCTGGTCGGCGGCGTGCAGTCCGCGATGAGCTACTCGGGCGCCCGCGACCTGGACGCCTTCCGCGCGCAGGCCGAGTTCATCCGGGTGACCGCCGCGGGCCGCGCGGAGAACGTGCCGCATGCACGCGAACGCTCGGTGCAGATCGACACCGACCATGCCGCGAAGGCGGTGGCGGGATGAGCGGGACACAGGCCGCCGCTGAGGACGCCGTGGCGGGCGAGCGGCCCGGTATGTGGACCCGGCAGGGTCCCTACCTGCTCGACATGGCGACCTTCGGGCAACTGCTGGAGGACATCGCGGACGAGGTGCGGGCCGCCGGCTTCGTGCCGGACGCCGTGCTCGCCGTGGCCCGCGGCGGCCTCGCGGCGGGCGGGTATCTGACCTGCGCGCTGGATGTGCCGGTGATGCACACCGTGCGGGTGCGCCGAACGGCCGACGACAGCCGGTACGCCGCCAAGCAGCGGCCCGTCGTCGACGGCTCGGCGCCCGTCGGACTGGGCCCCGGCGACAAGGTGCTGGTCGTCGACGACATCGTGGGCACGGGCGCCACCGCCGACACGGTCCTGGCGTTCCTGGCCGACGCCGGGGTCGCCCGGCAGGACGTGCGGTTCGCCGCGGTCGTACGCAACCACCGCAGCGGCTACGAGCCCGATCACTGCCCGGCGGTCGTCGACGACTGGATCGTCTTCCCGTGGGAGACGGCCCGGGAGGCCACGGACGACTGCCGTCCGTTCCCGGCCACGGCACGGGTGCGCCGGTGAGCCGCCGACCGGGCGGCGGCTTCCCGGGCAGTGGGCTGGCCCGGGCGGCGGACGCCGCCACGCTCGGGCTGCCCGGCTGCTACGACGCCGTCGACCTGTACACGTACGGCCGGCGGATCAGCAGCCGCGTCGAGGTGGCGCAGACGCTCGCCGGGATCGAGAAGGAGCACGGGGCCCGGCCGACGGTGGTGTTCACGGACATCGCCGAGCGGCCGGGGTCCCGGGTGCTGTGCCACCCGTATCCGAGGGAGGTGCTCCTGGCCGCGCTGGACACGACGGAGGAGAAGCACCTCGCGGAGATGTCCCGGCGGCTCGCCGGGCCCGTCCCGCCACCCGGCACCGCCGCCCGGCCCGCCGTGGCGCGGCGGGAGTCGCCCGGACTGCTGGACGACCTGCCGATCCTCCAGCACCGGCCCGCCGACGCGGGGCCGTACATCACGGCCGGGGTCGGCGTGACCACGCGGCCCGACGGCAGCGGCGTCAACCTGGGCTTCTACCGCACCCAGGTGGTCGGCCCCGACGAGGCGCGGATCTTCCTGGACCCGCGCACCGACGGGCACCGCAATCTGCTCGCCTGGCTGGAGACCGGCCGTCCCATGCCGATCTCGCTGTTCCTCGGCGCCGACCCGGCGCTGACCGTGGTGGCCGCCTCGCGGCTGCCGGCCGAGGGCGACGACTACGAGATCGCGGCGCGGCTCCTCGGCCGCTCGCTGGGCGTGGGCGGATTTCCGCCGGTGCCGGACGACGCCACCCACGTCGTGACCGGGTTCGTCGAGGAGCGGGACGAGGTCGAGGGGCCGTTCGGCGAGTTCAAGGGCTACTACGCCGAGGCGCGGCGCAGCAACGTCCTCACCGTCACCGGGGTGTCCGCCACACCGGGCGCGCCGTGGCCGACGATCGTGGCAGGAGCCCGGTCGGGGCTGACCCTGATGAGCTTCCAGAACGAGTACCTGATGTACGCCCATCTGCAGGGCCTCGGGTATCCGATCAGGTCGGTGCACTACTCGGTCAGGGCGCGGGGCGAGTTCGTGGCGTACATCGAGACGGACGCGCCGAGCCAGGAACTGGTACGCGAGGCGATGGCCTTCGACGTACGCTCCAAGGTGGTCATCTGCGGTCCCGACCTCGCCAACCCGGGTCAGGCACTGGCCACTTACGGCTTCACCACCCGGACCGAGCCCTACTATCGCAAGGGCCGGGTGGAGGGGGAACGGATCGGGCTGGCCCTGGTGATCCCGCCGGACGGCTGGCCGACCGAGTACTGAACCACGCACCGACACCGCACCGAGCGAGGACTGCACGACGATGGACCGATTCGCACGAGCGCTGCCCGCCGCCCTGATGGTGATCCCGGGGCCGGACGCCACCGTGACCTTCATCCGCCAGCTCAAGGGGCCGTACGCGAACAACTGGCTGCTGCCCGGGGGCGGCATCGAGCCGGGCGAGCCGGCGGAGGCGGCGGCGCTGCGGGAGGCGCGCGAGGAGACCGGGATCGCCGTGCGGTCCTGTTCGCTGTTCGCCGTCTACGAGTTCACCGGCGTCTGGGAGCAGGGGGGCTATCACCTGCTGATGTTCGCCTTCCTGGCCGACGGCGCCTACGCGCTGCGGCCCGGATTCGCCGGGGACAACGTGGGCGCGATCCGGCAGGCCCGGATCGGTGAGATCGACATGCACTCCACGGATCTGCAGATCCTCACCGACGCCGGGCTGGCCTCCTACGACGAGCAGACCATTGCCCGGGCGCTGGCCGCGGACGGCATCACGATGCACGCGCACCGGGTGGCGTCCACCGCCCGGTGCGGTGCGCCGTGAGCGCCGGATCCGCAGCCAGGGTCCGGCAGGTGCTCTGTCGGCAGCCGATCGTCAGCCGCGCCGCACGCAGCCCCAGGGCCAATGCCGCCCTGGGGCTCGCACCCCGTACGAGGTGGACGACGAACGCGGACGCCAGGGCGTCGCCGGCCCCGGTGTCGTCGGCGCAGGTCCCGGCCTCGGCGGGCAGGGTCAGCGGCGCGGGCTGCCCGGCGGAGGCGACGGTGGCGCCGGCCGCGCCCGCGGTCACCACGACGACGCGGGGCCCGAGCCCGAGCAGGTGCTGCGCCTGCTCGGCCGGGGTGGCCCGCCGTCCGGTGAGAGCCTCGGCCTCACGGACGTTGAGCAGCAGCACGTCGTACAGCGGCAGCAGATGGGCGCGCGGGCCGAAGTCCTGTTGCCGGGTGGGCAGACAGCACATCGGTGTCCCGTTGTTCCTGGCCTCCCGCGACACCCAGGTGAGCAGGTCCTCGTCGAGCCCGCCCTCGGCGACCACGGCCTTCGCCGCCGCGACGGTCCCGGCCAGGGCGGGTCCGGCCAGGGCCTTGGCGGCGGCCGGGTCGGGCAGCGCTATGCGGGAGGTGATCTGCCCTCCCTCCGCGTCGAGCAGGACGTCGAAGCGGCCTGTCCCGTCGGCGGTGCGCAGCACATGGAGTCCGACGCCGAGGCCGGTCAGCTCCGCCTCGATGTCCGCGGCGTCCTGCCCGAACCCGGACAGGCCGGCGAAGACCGCACGGGCGCCGAGCCGGGCCGCGTTGACCCCGACGTTGCGGCCGACGCCGCCGTAGTGCCGCTGCAGGCCCCAGAGTTCGGCCCCGCCCAGCGTGCCGGCGGCGAAGTACTTGCGGTCCATCACGAGCGAGCCCAGCACGAGCACGTCGCACTCCACGGAATGACCCCCGGAGATCGAAGAGAGAGGAAAGCAACTGATGGCAGAGGAGACCGAAGTCGCCAGTGGAGGCGAGGGATTCGAATCGGGCTCGGAAGAACTCACTCAGAGGCGCGAGAGTCGCGCGTTCCGGTGGAAGTTCTGCCTAATTTATCTGGCCGGTGTCTTCGCCGCCACAAGTATGGGGAAAATGACGCCGATATCTGTGGCGCTGCGCGCGGACCTCTCTCTTTCCCTGGCCCAGGTGGCGCTGCTCACCTCGCTGGTCACCGCGGTCGCCGCCGTACTGGGTCTGTTCGTCAGCTATCTGCTCCGGCCGCTGCCGCCGCACCACATGCTGGTCGCCGGGCTCGTGGTGATGGGTCTCGCCGGACTGTTCTGCGCCCGGACCGACAGCTTCGGCGCGATGCTGGGCGGCCGGCTGGCGGAGAGCGTGGGGTACGTCGTCGTGGTGATCGTCGCCCCGGTCATGCTGTTCGCGCTGGGCGACGGGAGGCGGCTGACCGGCGCGCTGGCGATCTGGGGGACGTTCATGCCGGTGGGTCTGGCGCTCGGCTCCTTCGCGGGCGGGGTGCTGTCCGCGTGGCTCGACTGGCGGGGGTGGCTGACGGTGGCCGCGGCGGCGACGCTGGTGGTCGCGGCGGGTGCCACTCGGCTGCCGGCGGTGCCGGCGGCGGCGCGGACGGACGCGACGGGACCGGGGAGCCCGGACCGGGCGGCGCGGGTGCGCCGGCTCGCGCCTCCCTTCTCGCTGGCCGCCGGGTTCGCGACGATCAGCGGGTCGATCGTCGCCTGCGTCACCCTCTACCCCACGTATCTGCACGAGGAGTTCGGCCTGTCCACCGAGTCGGCCGGCACGCTCACCGGGGTGGTGTCGCTGGCCGGGGTGGCGGGTGGGTTCCTGGCGAGCTGGCTGCTGGTGCGGGGCGTCGGGGTGACGTATCTGTTCCTGGTCGCGCTGCTGATGCCGGCGGGGGCGTTCGCCGCCTTCGCCGGGACGGGGGGACTCGGGCTGTCGCTGGGCAGCGCGCTGGTCGTCGCGCTCGCCAACGAACTGGTGGTGGCCACGGTGTTCGCGGCGGTGCCGCTGGCCGTGCGTGCCACCTCCGACCTCGGTGCCGCCAACGGCCTGGTGGCGCAGCTGGGAAGTATCGGCGCACTGGCCACACCGCCTCTGGTGGGGCTCGCGGTGACGGCGGTCGACGGCTGGTGGGTCGTGGGCCCCTGTCTGCTGGCGGTGTGCGTGGCGGGCCTGGTGCTGTTGCAGATCGCCGTGCGGCAGCCGGCGCACGGGAACACGAACGTGAAGGAGGCGGTATGACCGTCGAGTACGTGATCTTCGACTGGGCGGGCACCCTCACGCCGTGGCACACGGTGGACCTGCCGGGCATCTGGCAGCAGACCGCGGCCTCGCTGGACGGGGTCGGCGCGCGGGAGGCGCCCGAGGTGGGCGAGAGGCTGCTGCGGGCGGAGGGGGAGCTGATGGCGCGCTGCCGCGAGACGCAGTACTCGGCCCGGCTCGACGAGGTCTTCGAACGCGCCGGGGTGACGCCCACACCACGGGCCCTGTCGGCCTACCGGCGGGCCTGGGAGGCACACACCCTGATCGACCCGCAGGCCCCGGAGATGCTGCAGGGGCTGCGCGAGCGGGGCCTGGGCATCGGCGTCCTCTCCAACACCCTGTGGCCGGCCGGCTGGCACGACGAGATCTTCGAGCGGGACGGTGTGCTCGGCCATGTCGACGCCACCGTCTACTCCAGCGAGGTGGCGTGGACCAAGCCGCACCCGGACATCTTCGCGGCGATGATGGCGAAGCTGGGCGCGGCGTCGGCGAGGGCCTGCGCATTCGTCGGGGACCGGGCCTTCGAGGACGTGTACGGGGCGCAGCAGGCCGGGATGCGGACCATTCTGGTGCCGCACAGCAGCATTCCGAAACAGGAATGGGGCACGCGGGACGCGGTCCCGGACGCGGTGGTCACAACGCTGAAGGACGTATTGACCGTGGTGGACGAATGGAACCGGTCCGAGCGGTGAATGCGGGAATTCTCTGAAGCCGGTCGATGTCCGTCGCGGTCCCGTCCGGACCGCGACGGACATCACCGTGTCAGACGCCGGCCGGCACCTCCATGCGCGTCGGCACACCGACCGCGTCCAGCGCGGTGCGCGCGTCGGGGACCACCCGGATCAGGGCGCGGTCGCGGGCCGAGAGGAAACCCTCTTCCAGCATCCGGTCGAACAGGGCGACCAACGGGTCGAAGAAGCCCCGGACGTCGACGAGGGCGATGGGCTTGTCGTGGTAGCCGAGCTGGTTCCAGGTGGCCACCTCCATCAGCTCGTCGAGCGTGCCGTATCCGCCGGGCAGCACGACGAAGGCGTCCGACATCCGGTACATCAGGGCCTTGCGCTCGTGCATGCCGCCCACCACGAAGATCTCGCCGCAGGCGCTGTCGAGCCGCTCCCGCTCGTGCAGCGCGTGCGGGATCACTCCGGTCACCGTCGCACCGCCCGCCAGGGCCGCGCTCGACACGCCTCCCATGATGCCGGCACCACCGGCGCCGTAGACCAGCCCGGCGTCCCGGGCGGCCAGTTCACGGCCCAGCTCGGTGGCCGCCTGCGTGTGTTCCGGGTGGCGGCCGGAGCGCGAGCCGCAGAACACGCCGATGTTCTTGCGTGCGGAAGGTGCAGGGGTCACTGGTCTTCTCCTGGAGGGGGACGGTTCCGTCGTATCCGGACAGGCGTGGGTCCCTGGCCGCCGCGTGGCGGCGTCTTCGCCGGTCACAGGCGCAGCGCGGTGCGCAGCAGCACGTCCGCTCCGGCGACGAGGTCGCCGCTCTTCGTGTCCTCCTCGGGCACATGGCTCACCCCGCCGATGCTCGGGACGAAGATCATGCCCATCGGGGCGATGTCCGCCACGATCTGCGCGTCGTGGCCGGCGCCGCTGGGCAGCAGCTGGTAGCGGTGGCCGAGTTCGGCGGCGCTGTCGGCGATCGCGTCCCGCAGGGTGCGGTCCGCCTGCGCCGGTTCGGTCCTGGTGCCCACCTCCACGTCGATCTCCAGGCGGCGCTCCTGGGCGACCGTGGCCACCAGATTGCGCACGGCCTGCTCCGCCAGTTCCAGCCGGACCGGGTTGCCGTCCCGCAGATCGACCGTCAGCTGCACCTCCTTGGCGATGGTGTTGGGCGAGTTCGGGCGGATGTCGAGCCGCCCGACCGTCGCCACGCGGCACAGCTGCTGCTCCTTGGCCAGCCCTTCGACCGCCAGCAGGATGCGGGCCGCGGCGGCCAGCGGGTCGCGCCGCATCTCCATGGGGGTGGTGCCGGCGTGTCCCGCCTCGCCGCGCACCACGACCGTCAGCACGGTGCGCCCGGTGATGCCGGTCACCACGCCGATGGGGTCGCCGCTGCTCTCCAGCACCGGCCCCTGCTCCACGTGGAGTTCGAGGTACGCGGCGACGGATCCCTTCGGCCAGACGGCGGTTTCGAGCGCGTCGAGGTCGCCGCCGGCCCGGGCGAGCGCGTCCCGCAGGGGCGTTCCGTCGTGGGCCAGCGGCTCGTCGGGCAGCTCGGCCAGGCGGCCGGCCAGCACCTTCGAGCCCCAGAACGGCTGCGGGAAGCGGGCGCCCTCCTCGTTGGCGAAGGCGACGGCGACCGGCTCGTGGGCCGGATCGACACCCGCCTCGAACACGGTCTGCAGTACTTCCAGCGCGGCGAGCACGCCGTATGTGCCGTCCAGGCGGCCGCCGTTGACCACGGTGTCGAGGTGCGAACCGATGAGCAGCGTCGGCCGCTCGGTACACGCGGCCCCCTCGGGCCTGCGCATCAGGATGTTCCCGGCGGCGTCCACGCCGGCGGTGAGGCCGGCGGCCTCGGCCTCACGGATCAGTTCGGCCCGCGCCTCGCGGTCCGCGTCGCTGAACCCCTCGCGGTCGATGCCTCCGGCGGCGACGCGGCCGATGCTCGCGAACTTCTCGATCCGGCCCAGCAGCCGGGCCGCGTCGATCGCAAGGACCGGCAGGCCGGGGGCGGGCGGCGAGGCAACCAGGTTCCTGGTCATCGCTTTCCCTCACTCTCAGAGCCGTCGTGACTGACCGAGCCATTCGGTCCGTCGGGGCCGTCGGGGCCGTTGAAGCCGTTGGAGCCGTCGTGCGTGGCGGGGTGCGCCAGGGCGGCGCCCGCCGCCAGGTCCGCGAGTGTCACCGGGCGCATGACGTCGGCGAGACTCACCTCGACGCCCTGCCGGCGCAGCCGGAAGACCACCTGCAGGGCCAGCAGCGAGTTGCCGCCCAGCGACACGAAGTCGTCGGTGCGCCAGACCCGGTCGAGGTAGAGCAGGTCCTGCCAGGCGGCGGCGATGGTCCGTTCCCGTTCGCCGCGCGGCATCGCACGGTCGTCGTACGCGTCCGCGGCGAGGGCGCGCGGGGTGGGCAGGGCCTTGCGGTCGACCTTGCCGTTGGCGTTGAGCGGCAGTGTGGCGATGCGCGTCACGATGCTTGGCACCATGTACGCCGGCAGCCGCTCGGCGAGGTGGGCGAGCACCTCCTGCTCGGGAATGTCCTCGTCGGACATGTAGTAGCCGACCAGGCGCGGGACCTTCTGGTCCCGGCCGATCACCGCCGCGACGGACTGCTTGACCGCCGGGTGCGCGACGAGAGCGGCCTCGATCTCTCCGAGTTCGACGCGGTATCCGTTCACCTTCAGCTGGTCGTCGTCGCGTCCCAGGAATTCCAGGGCGCCGCCGGGCAGCCAGCGGCCCAGGTCCCCGGTGCGGTACATGCGGGCGCCCGGAGCCGCGCCGAACGGGTCCGGCATGAAACGGTCGGCGGTCAGCCGGGGCCGGTTCGCGTAGCCGCGGACCACGCAGTCGCCGCCGATGTAGAGCTCGCCGGTGACGCCCAGTGGCACCGGGTTCAGGGCGTGGTCCAGCACGTACATGGTCGTGTTGGGGATGGCCCGGCCGATGGGCACCTGCTCCGCGGTGACCGGTCCGTCGACGACGTGGACCGTGTTGCCCACCGACGCCTCGGTGGGACCGTACTCGTTGAGGACCACGCTCTCGCGGTCCTTGCGCCGCCAGGAGTCGAGGATCCGGGTGGGGAAGGCGTCCGCGCCCACCGCGAGCGTGGTGGCCAGGCGCCGGGCCCGCTCGGGCGGCAGCAGCTGGTCCAGCAGGTCGAGGTGGCCGGGTGTCATCTTGATGAAGGTGAACGGGGCCAGCTCGTCCAGCCGGTCGGCCAGCGCCACCGAGTCCAGCGAGTCGTCCAGCATGCACAGCCGCTCGCCGGTCAGCAGCGGCGTGTACAGATTGGGGACGATCATGTCGAAGGCGATGGAGGAGAAGACCGGTGCTCCGCCGTGACCGCGCGCGGCGTAGCCCTCCTTGCACCAGCCCAGGTAGTTGACGACGCCGAAGTGCGGCACCAGGACGCCCTTGGGCAGCCCCGTGGAGCCCGAGGTGTAGATGACGTACATCAAGTTGTCCGGGGCGCTGGTGGGGCCGAGGTCGCCGTCGGGCAGGGCGGCTGCTTCCTCGGCCGCCCGCGCGGTGTGCCACACCGTCCACGGCCCCTCCGGGAGGCGCTGCGCGAACCGCTCCTCGGCCAGTACCAGTCGGGCGCCGGAGTCCTCCAGGAGGTACCGCAGTCGCTCGGCCGGGTACTGCGGCTCCAGCGGCAGGTAGGCGCCGCCGGCCTTGAGGACGGCCAGCAGGAGCACGACGAGTTCGGTGGTGCGTCCGGCCAGTACGGCGACCACGGTCTCCGGGCCGACGCCCTGCCGCACGAGCCGCCGGGCGAGACGGTTGGCCCGCCGGTTCAGCTCCGCGTAGCTCAGCTCGGTGGTGCCGTCGGTCACCGCGAGGGCGTCCGGGACCCGGCGCACCTGCTCCTCGAACAGCTCGTGCACGCAGCGGTCCACCGGGTAGGGGCGGTCCGGTCCGTTCCACTCCTTCAGCATCCGCCGGTAGGCGGGTCCGGTCAGCGGGCAGAGGTGCTCGTGGCGGGCGTCGGTGTCGGGCAGTGCGCCGAGGACCGTGAGGTAGCCGTCGCGGATGTCCTCGGCCTGCTCCCGGCAGAGCCGGTCGGTGGCGTGGTCGAGGCGGAGCCGCAGGCCCCCCTGCCGGGTGTGCAGGAAGGTGGTCGACAGGGCGTGGCTGGTCGGTTCGGACCGCAGTACGGTGTCCGGCTCGTACGGGGCGAAGTCGACGACGTGGTCGAAGAGTTCGCCGGCCTCCAGGTCCCACTGGATGCCGGCCAGCGGGTAGCGGCGGTGCGGCCGGGCCGCCTCCTCGGTGTCGTGCACCTGGCGCACCAGCCGGCCCCAGGTGGAGCCGGTCAGGTCCGCCCGCAGCGGGGTGACGTTGGCGTACATGCCGAGCGCGCCGGTGCCGTCCGTGCCCTCGGGGCGACCGTCGGTGACGACGCCGGTGATGACGGCCGCGCGGCCGGTGGCGACGCCGATGGCCTTGGCGTGGGCCGCCAGGAGGAGGCTGCGCAGCGGTACGCCCAGCTGCCCGGCGGTGGCGCGCAGGCGCTCGACGGTCTCCTCGGGGACCTCGCACTCGATCGTGCCGTGCGGGGCCGCGGGGTGCTGCTCGGGGCGGTGCGGCAGGGTGCAGGGCTCGCAGCCGGCGAGGGCGTCGGCCCAGAAGCGCTGGACCTCCTCGCAGGCGTCGGTGTGGCGTTCGAGGTCGACGAACTCCCGGAAGGCGGCGGTGAGGGCGGGCTCCTTCGGCGCCCGCGGGTCGTCGAGCAGACGGTGGTAGCGGTCGAGCACCTCGGTGCGGAAGGCGGTCCGGCCCGGGCCGTCGAGGAGCGCGTGGTGCTCGGTCTGCGTCCAGCGGAAGGTGTCGGCGGTGAGCCGGTGGACGAACAGGCGCACCAGCGGCGGACGTGTGACGTCGAAGGGCCGACCGCGCTCCGCCGCCGCCAGCTCGCGCAGCACGCGCTCCTGCCTCTCGGGCGCGATGCCGCGCAGGTCCGCGTATCGCAGGGGCAGTTCGACATCCTTGTGGACCAGTTGCTGCGGCTCCTCGCGGTCGCTGAGGTCGAAGCCGGTGCGCAGCACCGGGTGCCGCTCGGCGACGTCCTGGACGGCGCGGCGCAGCAGGGCCGGGTCGAGGGGCGCGTGGACGACGAGGCTGTGGACATTGTGGTAGGGCAGGGCCCGCGGATCGAGCTCCTGGTGGAAGACCATGCCGGTCTGCAGGACGGTCAGAGGGTAGGCGTCCACGACGGCGGCCTCGTCCTCGTCGCAGCCGGGGCGGTCTCCGGGCGCGGGGCCGGTCTCCGGGGCCGGGGGCCCCGTGCGATCCCGGGCGCCGTCCGGCGCGAGGGTCCAGTTGTTCATGACGGAAGTCGCTGACCTTTCGTGTTCGCTTGGACTGCTGCGGAGGGCGTGCCGGGCCGGCCCGGCACCGCGGGCGGGTCCGCTCACGCCACGGCGGCGGAGGCCCGCCGGCGGACGCCGCGAGGCCGCAGGTCCGTCCACACGGCCTCGATGCGGTCGAGGCACTCCTCACGCGTGCCGGTGGTGCCCTCGTCGCGCCACCCGGACGGGTTGGCGCGCGGCAGGGGCCAGATGGAGTACTGCTCCTCGTCGTTGAGGACGACCTTGTAGGAGGCCGCAGGGGTGGTGTGGGCGCTCATCGGTGCTCCCGTCGGGCGTGCGGGGTCGGGCAGGGGGTCAGGGCGGCGCGGACGGTGTCCAGCAGCGCGGTCTGAGCGGGGCGCAGGAAGAAGTGGTCGCCGGGCAGCACGTACCGGACGAACGGGCCGGTGGTCTCCTCGGCCCAAGGCGCCATGCGCTCGGCCGGCACCTCGCGGTCCTCGGTTCCGGCGAAGGCGACGACCGGGCAGGTCAGCGGGGCTTCGGGGCGGTACGTGTACGTCTCGCAGACGCCGAAGTCGGCGCGGATGGCGGGCATCAGCAGATCGAGGAGTTCCGGCTCGTCGTAGACCTCGTCGGGCAGGCCGCCCAGGCGGCGCAGCCGGTCGGTCACGGCCTCGTCCGGCTGGTCGTGGATCCGCGGCTGCTCGTGGCGCAGCCGGGGTGCCCGCCCGCCGGAGACGAACAGCGCGTGCGGTTCGCCCGCACCGCGCCGGCGCAGCTCCCGGGCCAGCTCGAAGGCGACGAGCGAGCCCATGCTGTGGCCGAACAGCGCGTAGGGGACGTCGAGTTCGCCGGTCAGCGCCGAGGACAGCGCGTCCACGAGCGGTGCCAGTCGCGTGTGCGGGCTCTCCCGCCAGCGGGTCTGGCGGCCGGGGTACTCGACCGGGCAGACCTCGATCTGCTCGCCGAGGGTGCCGCACCAGCCGGCGTAGACCGAGGCGGCTCCGGCCGCGTACGGGAGGCAGAACAGCCGGAGTGCGGGCACCGTCCGCCGCGGCGGCGCGACGATCCAGCCGCCGGCGCGCACGGCGGGCGCCGACCGGGATACAGCGGTTTCGTTCACGTGTGGGGCTCCGTGGTTCGTGGCTCGGTGGGCTGAGGGGCGTGGGGCCGCGTGGGCCGCTACGCCCGGACGGTCCGTCCGCTCAGTGGGACAGGAGCGCCTCGGCTTCGGCCTCGGACATGTCCTCCAGTTCCGCGAGGAGCTGGTCCTCGACGACCGCGGCGACATCGCGCAGGGTGGGGCTGTCGAACAGGACCCGGATCGGGATCTCGACGTCGAGTTCCTTGCGCAGGCGGATCACCGAGCGCATCGCGAGAAGCGAATCGCCGCCGAGGGTGAAGAAGTTGTCGCGCAGCCCGACGCGCTCGGCGCCCAGCATGCTCGCCCACACCCGCGCGACGGTCTGCTCGACCGGCGTCTCGGGTGCTTCGTAGCGCGGCCCGTCGTCGTCGGCCAGGTCCTCCGGCACGACGAGCGCCCGCCGGTCGACCTTGCCGTTCGCGGTGAGGGGCAGGCAGTCCAGTTCGAGGTAGACCCCGGGCACCATGTAGGCGGGGAGCTTGGCCCCGAGGAACTCGATGACGTCCTCGGGCACCCGGCTGCCCTCCTGCGGGACGACGAACGCGATCAACCGCTTCGCGCCGCGCTGTTCCCCCTGGACGACGACCACCGCGGCCCGCACCCGCGGGTGCTGCGTGAGCGCCGCCTCGATCTCACCGAGTTCGATGCGGTAACCCTGCACCTTGACCTGGAAGTCCTCACGGCCCAGGAACTCGATCTCGCCGCTGGGCAGGAAGCGCCCGAGGTCTCCGGTGCGGTAGAGGCGCCGGCCGGTCCGCGGGTGGACGATGAAGCTCGCGTCGGTCTTCACCTGGTCCCCCAGGTATCCGCAGGCCAGGCCGGCACCGCCGATGTACAGCTGTCCGGGGACGTTCGTGGGGCGCGGCCGCAGCGCCTCGTCGAGCACGTGGAAGGTCTGGTTGCGCATCGGCCGGCCGTACGGGACGCTCGCCCATTCCTCGGGCACCTCGCCGATCGGGTAGAGGATCGACCAGATCGACGCCTCCGTCGCCCCGCCGAGGCTGATGACCTCGGGCGAGCCGAGCGTGCGCCGGATGCGGTCGGGCAGCGTGACCGGGATCCAGTCGCCGCTGAGCATCACCGTCCGCAGCGGGCTGCCGGTGACCTCCTTGACGCTCATGTGCTCCACGAGCAGCTCCATCAGCGCCGGCACCGAGTTCCACAGGGTGACTTCGGCCCTGGTCACGAGGTCGAGCCAGGCCGCCGGGTCGCGGTGCGCGCCGGCGTCCGGCACGACGACCGCGCCGCCGACGGCGAGCGGGCCGAAGACGTCGTACACCGACAGGTCGAAGCTGAGCGAGGAGAGCGCGAGGACGCGGTCCTCGGCCCCCACCGAGAAGCGCTCGTTGATGTCGACGACGGTGTTGAGCGCCCCCCGGTGGTTGATCATCACGCCCTTGGGCAGACCGGTGGAGCCCGAGGTGAAGATGACGTACGCGAGGTCCTCCGCGGTGGTGTCGGTCCCGGGCAGCGGCAGGGCCGCGGCGGAGGCGTCGTACGGCAGCTCGTCCACGTGCAGGACCGTGCTCACGCCGGCGAACCGGTCCTCGCCGCTGGCCGCGACGTGTGCCTGGGTCAGGACGGCGCGCGCCCGGCTGTGTTCGAGAAGGAGACGAATCCGCTCGTCGGGCAGTTCGGGGTCGATCGGCAGATACGCGGCGCCCGCGGCGAGGATGCCCAGGACGGCGGCGGACTGCTCCCAGCCCTTCTCCATGACGACGGCGACCAGGTCGTTCGGCCGCGGGCCGAGCACGGCGAGGCGGCCGGCGATGTCCCGGGCGCGGGCGGCCAGTTCACCGTAGCTCAGCTCCCGGCCGGGGGTGATGACGGCGGGACGCTCGGGCGTGCGGGCCGCGTGCGCGAAGAACGGCTCGTGCAGGAGACCGGCCGGCTGCGGTCCCGCGGTGCCGTTGTACTCGTCCTGCGCGGCCAGCTCGGCCGCCGGGACGAGCAGCGGCGCGGGACGGCCCCAGTTGGCCTCGTCCTCGGCGAGCCCGCGCAGCAGGCGCAGGGTCGCGGCGTGGATCGCGGCCACCATGCCGTCGGGGAACAGGTCCTCGACGGCGTCGATGTCCAGCACGAGGGCGCCGTCCAGCTCGTAGACCTGCGCGTCGATCCACACCTGCGGGGTCTGCGAGATGCTGTACGCCACCTCGCCGAGCCGGCCCTCCTCGGCGTCGTTGGCGAGGAGGCTGGTGAACACGGCGGGCATGGCCGCCGCCGACTCGCCGCGCACCTTCTTCATCTCGCGCAGCACCCGGACGCCGCTGAACAGCCGGTGGTCCAGGTCGGTCACGAGCCGGTCGCGCACCGCGGCCACCCGCTCCTGGAACGGGACCGGGACGGTGGTGTCCAGTTCCAGCAGCGTCAGCGAGGTGAAGTCGCCGATGACGGCGTCGACCTCGGGGTGCAGCGGGAGCCGGTTGGCCAGCGGGAGGTTGAGGGTGAAGCGGCGGTTCTTCGACCAGGTGCCGAGCGCCTCGGCGTACGCCGCGAGCAGCAGGGCGGTGGGCGTGACGGCGCGCCGCGAGGCCGCCGTCTTCACCGACTCCCACAGGTCGCGCGGCAGCGCGCCGGCGGTGCGGGCGAAGCGCGGGGTGTCGATGGTGCGCGGGTCACGGGCGAGCGGCAGTCCGGGGGCGAGGGCGAGCTCCGGGACGCGCTCCTGCCAGTACCGCTCGGCGCGGCGGAAACGGTCGGTCCTCTCCAGGCTCCGCTCGGCCAGCACGTAGTCGCGGAAGGAGAGTGCGAGCTCGGGCAGTTCCGCGTCCGGGTCGGTGTAGAGGTGGGCGAGCTCGCTCATCAGCAGGTTGTACGCCCAGGCGTCGGTGATCAGTCCGTCGACGCTGAGGTGCAGCCGGCCGACGTCACCGGGCATGACGGTGGCCCGCAGCTCGAACAGCGGCCAGATGTCCGGTGTGAAGACCTGGTGGGACATCGCCTCGCGGGTGGTGTCCAGCGCGGTGCCCACCTCGTCGTCGGTCAGTCCGCGCAGGTCCTCGGTCGCGATGACGTAGTCGGGGACCTCGGCGAGGATCTGCTGCTCGCCGTGCTGGTGGACGACCGCCCGGAGCATGCCGTGCCGCTGGATGAGCCGGCGGAACGCCCGCTGCATGCGCGGCACGTCCAGGCCGGGGACGTCGAACTCCTCGTAGGCGTGCATGCCGACGTTGCCGAGCTCGAAGACGCCGGTGCGGCCGACGAGGTACGCCTGCTGGACGTCGGTCAGCGGGAAGGGGGCGCCGGCGTGGTCCGGGTCGGGGACGGCGACGGGCAGCGCCTCGGGGGCGGACCCGGCGGTGCCTTCGGCGCGGGCCGCGCGGACGGCGGCGGCGATGCCCCGGACGGTCGGATCGGCGACGAAGGTGCGCAGCGGCAGCTCGACGTCGCAGACCTTTCGGATCCGGCCGATGACCTGGGCGGCCAGCAGGGAGTGGCCGCCGAGTTCGAAGAAGCCCGCGGTGGGGTCGATGCCGGGCACGCCGAGCAGGTCGGACAGGACAGCGGCCACCTGGCGCTCGATGTCGTCCCGGTAGCGGGGGGCGTCCTCGGCGGCGGGCGGCTCGGCGGGCGTGTCGTCCTCGGGCGGGTCCAGCGGTGCGACCACGGCGTGGCAGCCGCCGGGTGCGGCACCGACGACACGGGGGACCGCCGCCTCCACGGCGGCGGGGCCGGTGTCGGCGGGCCAGCCGATGGTGGTCAGGGGCGTCGTGGACTGCCGTGCGTGGAGGGCGGCATGGGACTCGACGACGCGGGCGGCCGGCGCGTCACCCAGCAGGTGCACCTCGCAGGCGCGCACGCCGGGCGTCCGGTCGGCATGGGCGACGGCCGCGGCCAGCCGCTCGAGGACGCCGGCCTGCGGCGCGGTGGTGTCGAGCACGACGAGTGCGGTGGCCGGGCCGTCGGGCTGCTCCACGACGGTGGCTCCGGCGCGGGTCAGGGCCCGGCGGAACGCGCCGGTGAGCCGCTCGTCGCCGAGAAGCGTGTAGCGCGCGTCGCGGTGCCGGTCCGCAGTGGTGGCCGGGTGGAGGGGTTCGAGGGTCGGCAGGTAGCGGTGGCGGCCGCGGATCGCGACCACGGACTCCGGCGCCGGTCCCGTGAGCTCGGCGTGGAGGGCGGCGGTCAGGTGCCGCAGGGTCTGCGGGGACGAGGGCGTGGTGATGTCGAGCAGGGTCCGGGATCCGGGCCGGCCCGCGGCCGCCCAGTCGGTCAGCACAGCGAGCCGGGGCGTGAGGTGTTCCTCGCCGGTGACGTCGAGGACACCGCCGGCGACGACGGTCACGCGCGGTGCGTGCTCTGCTCGCCGCGCGAGCTCCTCGCACAGCGTGTCCAGCGCCGCCAGGGCGTCCGTGCCGCCGCCGGGCAGCCCGAAGAGCACCCCGGCGACGCTCTCCTCGCCGGCCGGCAGCGCGGCGGCGCACTCCTCGGGTGCGGCCAGGGCGCCGACCGGTATCTCCGTCACCTGCCCCCGCTCCGCGCGCAGTCGCTCCACGAGGCCGTCCAGCACCTCGCACGGCCCGTCGGTGACGACGAGCCAGCGGCCGGCGCCGTCCGGTCCCGGGGTGGCCGGTGCGGACCGGCGGACGCCGCGCACCGACAGCCCGTCCGCGCCGGACCGTGCCACCCGGCGGCCGCGCGGGGCGTCGACCCAGTGGCGGCGGCGCTCGAAGGGGTACGTCGGCAGGACGGTGCGGCGCGGGACGGCCCCGCCGTGCGGCACGGGCCGGTCGGCGGACACGCCCCGGCACCACAGCTCGCCCCGTGCGGTGAGGACGTCCCGGCGGGCGTCGCCGTCCTCGCCGGCCGTCGGCAGCGAGGCGACGGCGTCCCGGCCCTCGGAGCCGACCCGGGCGAGACCGGTGAGGACCTGGCCGGGGCCGATCTCCAGCAGGACGGCGGCACGCTCGCGGACGGTGCGCAGGCAGTCGTCGAAGCGGACGGTGGACGTCAGCTGACGGGACCAGTAGGCCGGGCTGGTGGCCTCCTCGTCGGTGATCCAGGTGCCGGTGACGTTGGAGAGGAACGGGATGCCCGGTGCCGACAGCGGCACCTCGGCGACCGCGCGCTCGAACGCGGTGGCCGCGTCCGCCATCATCGTGGAGTGGAAGGCGTGCGAGGTCCGCAGCCGCTTGGTGCGCACCTCGCGCCCGGTGAGCAGCGCCGTGAAGTCCTCGATCGCGGTGACGGGCCCGGACACCACGCACTCACGCGGCCCGTTGACCGCCGCCAGGGCCAGGCCGCCGGGGAGCAGCGGCAGCAGTTCGGCCTCCGGCAGGGGCACCGCCAGCATCGCGCCGGGCGGCGCCTCCTGCATCAGGCGCCCGCGCTCGGCGACCAGCCGCAGCGCGTCCTCAAGCGTCAGCACCCCGGCGAGGCACGCGGCGACCAGCTCCCCAAGGCTGTGCCCGAGCATGGCCGACGGCCGCACGCCCCAGGACATCCACAGCTTGGCCAGCGCGAACTCGACGACGAACAGTGCCGGTTGGGCGTAGCGGGTGGTGCCGATCGCCTCGCGTGCGGCGTCGCGCTCCGCGTCGGCCGGGTGGAGCAGCTCACGGAGGTCGCGGCCGAGGCACGGCAGCAGGATCTCGGCGGCACGGTCGACCTCGGTGCGGAACACCGGCTCGCACGCGTACAGGGCGTGGCCCATGCGGATGCGCTGGGTGCCCTGCCCGGAGAAGGCGAAGACGGTCTCGCGGCCGGTGTCGGTGACGTGCGCGCCGGGCCCGGGCAGCAGGGCCGCCGCGGCCTCGGCGACGCTGTCGGCGACGACGAACCGCCGGTACGGCAGCGCGCGACGGCCGCTCCGCAGCGTGTGGGCGACGTCGCCGAGCCGCTCTTCGGGGTGGGCGCGCAGGTGCGCGGCAAGGCCGGCCGCGAGGGCGTCCAGCGCGGTGGGGGTGGCGGCGGACAGCGGCAGCAGCCGCGGACCGTCCTCGGGGGTGGCGTCGGCCGCGCGCTCCGGTGCCCGCTCCAGCACGACGTGGGCGTTGGTGCCGCCGATGCCGAAGGAGCTCACCCCGGCGCGCAGCACGTCGCCCTGCCACGGCGTCAGGGCCGTGTTCACGTGGAACGGGCCGTCGTCCAGGGCGAGCCGGGGGTTCGGCGCGGTGTGGTGCAGCGTCGGCGGAAGCTCGCGGGCCTTCAGGGCGAGCACCGTCTTGATCAGCCCGACCACGCCGGCGGCGGTGTCCAGGTGACCGATGTTGGTCTTCACCGAACCCAGCGCGCAGCGGTGGCCCTGGCCCGCGGAGGCGAACACGCTCCGCAGCGCGGTCACCTCGATGGGGTCGCCGAGCGTGGTGCCGGTGCCGTGCGCCTCGACGTACGAGACGGTGACCGGGTCGGTTTCCGACACCGCGAGCGCCTCCGCGACGACGTCGGCCTGTCCGTCGACGCTCGGCGCGGTGAAGCCGACCTTCCGGGCGCCGTCGTTGTTGACGGCCGATCCGCGGATCACCGCGTGGATCACGTCGCCGTCGGCGAGCGCGTCGTCGAGGCGCTTGAGCACCACCACGCCGGCGCCGCTGCCCGGCACCGTGCCCGAGGCCCCCTGGTCGAAGGCCCGGCAGTGCCCGTCCGGCGAGACGACACCGCCCTCCTCGTACCGGTAGCCCCTGTCCTGGCCGGCGACGACGGTCGCGCCGCCGGCCAGCGCGACGTCGCACTCGCCGCTGCTCAGCGCCTGGCACGCCATGTGGACGGCGACCAGTGAGGTGGAGCAGCCGGTCTGCACGCTGACGCTCGGGCCGCGCAGGTTGAGCTTGTAGGACACCCGGGTCGGCATGAAGTCCTTGTCGTTGCCGAGCGAGGTCTGGAACGCGCCGATCCGCTCCACCAGGCCGTCGTCGGCGAGGAGGTTCTGCAGCAGGTAGGAGCTCTCCCCGACACCGGCGTAGACACCGGTCACCGTCTCGTCGCCGTCGCCCGGACACCCCGCGTGCTCCAGCGCCTCCCAGGCGCACTCCAGGAAGATCCGGTGCTGCGGGTCCAGCATCTGCGCCTCGCGCGGCGAGAAGCCGAAGAAGGCGGCGTCGAACCCGGCGATGTCGTCGAGCGCGCCGAACGCCCGTACCAGACCGGGCCGGGCCAGTTCCTCGGGGGTGACGCCGGCGGCGAGCAGTTCCTCGTCGGTGAAGGTCCGGATGGACTCCACGCCGTCGCGCAGGTTGCGCCAGAAGTCGTCCGGGGTGCGGGCCCCGGGTACGCGCAGGGACATTCCGACGACGGCCACGGCGCCCGCGGGCATCCGGTTGTCGTCAGTGGTCCCGGTGGTCCCGGTGGTCTCGATGGTCACTGTGTGTCTCCTGACTCTCGGGTCTCGTTCGCCCGCCGTCGTGTCGCTCGCGCGCCCTGGTGCTGTCTGCGCGCCTCCGCCCTGCGGCGCCCCCGGGTCCCCATGGGCCCGCCGGGCTCCTCGGCCCCGGCCAGGTGCCGGGCGAGGGTGCGCACGGTCGGGTGGCGGAACAGCTCCACGACCGGGACCTGCCGGCCGAGCGCATCGGCCAGCCGGGACTGCACCCTGACGACCAGCAGCGAATGGCCGCCGATCTCGAAGAAGTTGTCGTCGGCGCCCACGTGGTCCCGGACGAGCACCTCGCACCAGACCGCCGCGACCGCGCGTTCGGTCTCGCTCGCGGGCGCGCCGCGTCCGGCGGCGGACGCCGGGCCGGCGGGGGGCGGCAGGGCCCGCCGGTCGGTCTTGCCGCTCTCACCGCGCGGCAGCCGGTCCAGGACGACGATCGCGGCCGGCACCATGTACGGCGGCACCCGCTGCGCCAGGTGCGCCCGCAGCCGATCCGTCGGCACGGGCCCGGCGACGGCGGCGTACCCGACGAGCATCGGCTGTCCGGGGGTGTCCTCGCGCAGCAGCACCGCCGCGTCGCGCACCTCGGGATGCGCGGCGAGGGCCGCCTCGATCTCGCCGAGCTCGATGCGGAAGCCGCGCAGCTTGACCTGGTCGTCCCCGCGGCCGAGGAACTCCAGCACCCCGTCCGCCGTACGCCGGGCGCGGTCCCCCGTCGCGTACATCCGTTCGCCGGGGCCGCCCCATGGATCGGGCAGGAAGTGCCCGGCGGTGCGGGCGGGGTCGCCCACGTAGCCGTGCGAGACGCCCGGCCCGGCGAGGTACAGCTCGCCGGGGACACCGGGCGGCACGGGGCCGAGGGCCGTGTCCAGCACGTAGGCGCGCACCCCGGGCAGCGGGCGGCCGATCGGGACGGTCGAACCGGAGACGTCACCCGCGCCGGGCTCGTGGACGGTGGCGGTGATGGTCGTCTCCGTCGGACCGTACGCGTTCAGCCAGCGCGGGTGCGCGGGTGCCGCGGCCCGCCACACGGCGAGCCGGCCGGCGTCGACCCGCTCGCTGCCGACGACGACCAGGCGCAGCTGTGGACACGCCGACGGCGGGTGCCGGTCCAGGGCGGACACCCACTCGTGCCAGTACGAGGCGGGCAGGTTGAGCACCGACAGCCGTTCGCGGCGGGCCAGCGACACCATGTCGCCGATCCCGGGCACCGGCCCGGCGGGCGGCAGGACGACGGCGCCGCCGCGCAGCAGCGTGGCGAACAGTTCCTCGGCCGCCACGTCGAAGGTGGGCGACGCGAACTGCAGGACCCGGTCGTCGGGTCGGAGCGCGTACCGCTCCGCGACCGCCGCGAGGGTGTGCACGAGGTTCGCGTGGCTGACGCGGACGCCCTTGGGACGGCCGGTCGTGCCGGAGGTGTAGAGGATGTAGGCCGGTGCGGCCGGATGGACGTCGACCGGCTGCGGTGCCCGGTCCGGTACGGGTGTGTCGAAGGCGTCCTCGACCGGCGCGTAGGGGGTGTCGCCGCAGGGCGGTACCGCCGAGGTGCGCGAGCCGAGGACCAGAACGGCCCGGGCGTCGGCGAGGACGTGCGCGAGGCGTTCGCGCGGGGCGCGGGCGTCCATGGGGACGTAGGCCGCGCCCGTCTTGAGGATCCCGAGCAGTGCCGTCGGCCAGTCCAGGCAGCGGTCCATGGCGACCACGACGGTGTCCCCCGGGTGCACGCCCCGCGCCCGCAGGTACCGGCACACGGCGTCGGAGCGCTCCTCCAGCCGGGCGTAGCTGACGGTGTGCCCGTCCTGGCTGAGCGCGGTCCGCTCGGGCATGCGCCGGGCGACGGCGCCGACCAGCGCGTGCAGCGTGGTCCCCGCCGGCACCGGCGTGCGGGCCGGCCCGGCTGCCGGGACGCCGAGTTCGTCCGCGCTCAGCATCCCCAGCGCCGACACCCGGGCGGCGGGCTCCGCGAGCGCCGACCGGAGCAGGCTCAGGTAGTGCCGCATCATCCGCTCGACCGTCGCCCGGTCGAACAGGTCCACGTCGTACTCCACGTGCCCGCACAGCTCACCGGCCGCCGTCGGGGCCTCGTCCCAGGCGACCGTGAGGTCGAACTTCGCTATGCCGCACGGCACTTCCCGCACCGCGACCGACAGGCCGGGCAGGGCCGTCGTGGTCCGCGCCACGTTCTGCTGGGAGAACATCACCTGGAACAGCGGCGGCCGGCCCGGGTCGCGGGGCGGCCGTACGGCCTCCACGACCTGCTCGAAGGGCACGTCCTGGTGGTCGTAGGCGCCGAGGAGGGTCTCCCTGACGCGCTCCAGCAGTTCGGCGAAGGTCGGTTCGTCCTCCCAACGGGTGCGCAGTACCAGGGTGTTGACGAAGAAGCCGATGAGCTGTTCCAGTTCGGGGCGGGTCCGCCCGGAGACCGGCGAGCCGACGCTGACGTCCCGGACGCCCGCGTACCGGCCGAGCAGCAGCTGGAAGACGGCCAGCAGCGCCATGAACGCGGTCACCCCGTGGGCGCGGCTCACCTCGGCGAGCCGCGCGGCCAGCGGTGCCGGCAGCCGCAGCGGGAGCACCTCGCCGGTGTACCGGGGCACGGCCGGGCGCACGCGGTCGGTCGGCAGGTCCAGGGTGGGCGGAGCGCCCCGCAGGCGCTCGGTCCAGTAGGCCCGTTGCCGGTCGCCGACGCCCGCGTCGAGGAAGCGGCGCTGCCACTCGGCGTAGTCCGCGTAGCCCACCGCGAGCGGGGCCGGCGGCTGCGCGTCGGCGTCGGTCGCCGCTGCGTACAGGGCGCCGAGGTCGCGCAGGAGGACGTCCACGGACCAGCCGTCGGAGGCGGCGTGGTGCAGGGTGAGCAGCAGTTCGTGCCGGTCGTCGGCCGACCTGAGCAGCCGGGCCCGCAGCAGCGGCCCCCGCTCCAGGTCGAACGGCCTGCGGGCTTCGAGCGACGCGGCCTCCTCGACGGCGGCGTCCCGTTCGCGTCCGGTCAGGTGGCTCAGGTCCTCGATGTGCAGGCGGACGTCCGGGTCGGCCACGATCACCTGCCGCGGTTCGCCCGCCGCGTCCGCGACGAGCCGGGTGCGCAGGGAGGCGTGGCGTGCCACCAGCCCGCGCAGCGCCGCGGCGAGCGCCGGCACGTCGAGCGGGCCCTCGACGGACAGCGCCAGCGGCACGTTGTAGAGCGCGCCGCCCGGGGCGAGCCGGTCGAGGAACCACAGGCGCTGCTGGGCGTACGACAGTCGGTGCGGGCCCTCGCCGGCCGGTGTCAGCGGCGGGTGGTCCCGCACGCCGCCCGCGGTGGCCAGCCGGGCGGCGAGCCGTTCGACGGTGGGCGCCTCGAACACGTCCCGCACCCGGGTCCGGGCGCCGAGCCCGGCCTCGATGCGGGACGCGGCCCGCGCCGCCAGCAGGGAGTGCCCGCCGAGGGCGAAGAAGTCGTCGTGGGCGCCGATGTCCCGGACGCCGAGCAGTTCCTCCCAGATCCCCGCGATGAGTTCCTGCCGTGGACCGGCCGGTGCCACCCGGTTCGCGGCCTGCACGGCGTGCTCGTCGCGGACGTCGGGCAGGGCCCGCAGGTCCACTTTGCCGTTCGGGGTGATGGGCAGCGCGGGCAGCGTGACGTACCGGGCGGGCACCATCGCGCCGGGAAGCCGCTCGGCCAGGTGGGCGCGCAGCTCGCGCGGTTCGGCCGGGCGGCCGTCCTCGGGGACGACGTACGCCACCAGCTCTCGCCCGTCACCCTCTCCGCGCACGGCGACCACGGCCGCCCCCACGCCGGGGTGGGCGGCGAGCACGCTCGCGATCTCGTCCGGTTCGATGCGGACGCCGCGGATCTTCACCTGCGAGTCGGCCCGGCCCAGGCATTCGAGCACGCCGTCCTCACGCCAGCGCGCCACGTCTCCGGTCCGGTAGAGGCGTTCGCCGACGCCGAACGGGCTCGGCACGAAGCGCTCCGCGGTGAGGTCCGGGCGGCCCACGTAGCCGCGTGCGAGACCGGCACCCGCGAGGAAGAGCTCACCGGGGACGCCGATGCCCGTCTCACGGCCGGACTCGTCGAGCACGTGCAGCCGGGTCTGTGCGATGGGCCGGCCGATGGGGACGCGGGCCGCGCCGGGATCCGGGTCCACGGGGTCGTGGGTGCTCGCGAAGGTGGTGCCCTCGGTGGGACCGTAGCCGTTGACGAGGCGGACCGCGGGCGTGGCCCGGCGTACGGCGGCGACCCGCCGGGCGTCCGCCGGCTCGCCCCCGAAGAGCAGGGTCCGCAGTGACCCGAACATGGCCGGTCCGGCGTCCGCGCACTGGTGGAAGAGGGCGGTGGTGAGGAACATGACGCTCACGCCGGCCGCCTCGATCCGCGCCCTCAGCAGCTCCGGCGAGAGCACGTCGTCCTTGCGGATCCCCACGAGGCGAGCGCCGTTCAGGAGAGCACCCCAGACTTCGAGCGAGGCCGCGTCGAAGGAGACGTTCGCCGCCTGGGCCACGACGTCGTCGGGTCCCAGCGGGAGATACGCGGCGTCGCACACGAGGCGCACGATCCCTCGGTGGGTGGTCTCGACGCCCTTGGGCCGGCCGGTGGAGCCGGACGTGTAGAGCACACAGGCCCGCTGCTCGGGGTGCACGGCGGGCAGCGGCGCCCGCGCGGTGCAGCGGGCCAGCTCCTCGACCTGGACGACGGGAACGGTGCCCGCGAAGGCGACGTCCCGGTCGGCGAGTACGACGCACGCTCCACTGTCCTCCACCATGTACGCCAGCCGCGACGCCGGATGCCCCGTGTCGAGCGGCAGGAAGGCGGCGCCGGCGGTGACGACCGCGAGCATGGCGACGACGAGGGACGCGGACTGCTCCATCGCCAGCCCGACCACGGCCTCCGGGGCGACACCGCGCGCCACCAGGGCGTGTGCCAGCCGTTCGGAGCGCGCGGCGAGTTCGCCGTAGGTGAGGGTCTCGTCGGTGAAGTCCAGGGCCACGGCGTCGGGGGTCAGCCCGGCCTGTGCGCGGAATGCCGCCACCAGGTGCCCGGCCCGCGGTTCGCCGCCCTCGGTCCCCCACACGGCCAGCAGGTCCCGCTCCTCGGGTGTGGTGTGCACGAGCCGGGACACCTGGGTGGCGGGAGCGTCGAGCGCGGCGGTGAGCAGGGTCACGCAGTGGCCGGCCGTCCGCTCGGCCGTGTCCCGGTCGAACAGGTCGGTGTCGTAGGTGAGAGCGCCGCACCACTCGCCCGACTCCAGCGGAGCGCTGTCCCAGGCGACGGTCAGGTCGTAGCCGTCGAGGGGTGCGTTCTCCAGGGCGAGCGCGACCCGCAGCCCGTCGGTCTGCGGTGTTTCCCGGGTCCGGTGCAACAGGGTGCCGAAGTCCGGGTCGTCCTCCCAGTGGGTGCGGTACGCCCGTGTGCCGTCGGGTCCCGGAGAGGCGACGGCGACGTCCTTGACGCCGGCACAGCGGCCCATCATCAGCTGGAACGCCGTCAGCAGCGGGACGAGGACGGGCACTTCCCGCTCCCGGCTCACCTCGGTGAGGAGCCGGGCGGTGGCCGCGTCCAGCCGGAGGGGGATCGCGGCGCCGGGGTTCCCGCCGCGCCGCGCCGCACGGGGCCGGTCGGTCACCAGGTCCAGCACGGGCGCCTGGGGTTCGCGCGTCATCGTGCCCCCTCCCCCACCAGGGCGCCGGGCTCTCCGGCCGTGACACCCGTCACGCGCCCGGCGTCGAGGGTCACGACCCGGTCGGCGTCCGCGAGGGTGTCGCGCCGGTGGGCGATGGTGAGGACCGTCGTGCCGGCCAGCTCGCTCGCGAGGATGCGCTGGATACGGGCGTCGGTCTCCGCGTCCAGGTTCGAGGTCGCCTCGTCGATCAGGACGATCCGCACCTGGTCGAGCAACGCCCGGGCCAGGCAGAGCAGTTGGCGTTCACCCGCGCTGAACTGCGTCCCACCGCCGACGACGGCGCGGTCGAGCCCGCCGGGGAGCCGGAGGAACCGGTCGGCGAGGCCGACCTTGTCGAGCACGGCCTCGATGTCGGCGTCGGTGAAGGCCCGGCGCGGGTCGAGGTTCTCGCGCAGGCTGCCCGGCAGCAGCACCGGCTCCTGGGGGACGACCGCGACGGCGGAGCGCAGGTCCCGCAGACGGAGGGCGGAGATGTCCACGCCGTCGACGACGATCCGGCCGCCCTCGATGTCGACGAACCGCAGCACGGCGGCGAACAGGCTCGACTTGCCGCTGCCGGTGCGGCCGACGACGCCGACCTTCTCGCCCGCGGGGGCGTGGAAGGAGACGGCGTCCAGGGCGGCGGGGCCGCCGTCCTCGTAGCGCAGGGTGACGCCCTCGAAGCGGATGTCACCGGTGGCGGGCCAGCCCTCGGGGGCACGGTCGCCGTCCGCCGGTTCGGTCGGCAGCCGCGTGTAGTCGTGGACGCGTTCGAAGCTCGCGAGTGCCAGGTCCATCGTCTGGACGGTCATCAGGCTCATGGCGAGCGTTTCGATCAGCATGTACACGAAGCTGATGCCGACACCGGTGGTGCTCGCGCGGACGCCGCTCTGCAGGACCATCAGCGCGGCGAAGCCGAACAGGACGGCCGCGCCGACCAGGTCGAGGCGCAGGTTGAAGTACCGGCTCAGTGAGTTGACGGTGTAGTCGGCGTAGTGGGCGGTGCGCACCCGCTCCCGGAAGGCCGCCTCGTAGCCCGCCACGCGGGTGGCGCGGCCCTCGATCGTCGTGACGCCCTCGACCGCCTCGGCGACCAGGGAGAGCACCGGCTCCCTCGCCTGCTTCGACAGCCGGGACGCCTCGACCGTGCTGGACCTGGTGCGGCGCTGCCAGCGCAGGTACACCAGCAGCACGAGGGGGGTGAAGACGAGGGTGACGGGGCTGGTGACGGCGAGCGCGAGCAGCGGGACCACCATGCCGACGGCGATCTTGAGGGTGTCCATGGTGTATTCGGGCAGTTCGAGGTCGATCGTCTCGGTGTCCGCGGAGAAGCGGCTGAGCACCCGGCCCGAGGGGTTCTTGTCGAAGAACGGCATCGGCGCGCGCAGCACCTTCTCCAGCATTCCCTTGTGCAGGCTCTGCCCGGCCTTGACGCCCCGCGAGAAGCCGAAGCTGAACAGGCCGCGGTCCAGCCACAGCGTGAGCAGGCCGATCCCGGCGAACACACCGGCGTACAGCGCGGTGTCCTCGCCCGCCCGGTCGGTCCACAGGCCGAGCCAGAAGGACGAGGCGCCCAGCGCGCTCTGTCCGGCGACGGCCAGCCCGATCAGTGCCACGAGCAGCAGTCCCGGCGTCAGCACGCGCAGGTAGCCGCGGTAGGTGTCGGCGAGGACCTTGCCGCCCTTGACCGGCGGCTCGGCCTCGGGCCCGGCGCCGGCGGCGGGCTCGGCGTCGGCGTCCGTGGCCTCAATGGCCTCGGTGTCGCGGGCGCCGGCGGCCTCGGCGATGACCGGCAGCAGCTCCGGCATGCCCGCGGCGACCTCGTCGAAGGCGCCCGACGCGACCACGCGGCCCTCGTCCACGACGACGACCCGGTCGGCGCGGCGCGCGAAGTCCAGGCGGTGGGTGACCACGATCCGGGTGCGCCCGGCGAGCACGCCGAGGAACAGCTCGTCCAGGATGGTGCCGGCCACCGTGTCGTCGACGGCGCTGGTCGGGTCGTCCACGAGGTAGACGTCGGCGTCTTCGTAGGCGGCGCGGGCGAGCGCGATGCGCTGGCGCTGGCCGCCGGAGAGGTTGGTGCCGCGCTCGCCGATCACCGTGGCGTCCCGCAGCGGCATGGCGGCCAGGTCGGCCTCCAGGGCGGTGGCCCGCACCACGGCGGCGTACCGCTCGGGGTTCTCGGGTGAGAAGCAGCGGATGTTCTCCGCGACCGTGCCCTGCATGATCCATGCCTTCTGCGGCAGGTGGACGACGCTGCCCGCCACGTCGGCGGTGCCGGACACCGGCCGCAGGGTCCTGGCGAGCGCCCCGAGCAGCGCGGACTTGCCGCTGCCGACCCGGCCGAGGACACAGACCAGTTCGCCCGGCGCGATCCGCAGGTCGACGTCGTGCAGGCAGGGCGTCTCCTCCTCGGCCGCGGGCCACGCGAAGGACGCGTCCGACAACTCGACGCTCCCCGCGGGCGCCGCGCTCGCGGGGACGGGCGCGGCGTCGGGCGCCGTCAGGAACGTCGTCATCCTGCCGAGAGCGACCCGCCACTCGTTGCGCATGTCGAGGTAGCGGACCAGTTCGGGCAACTGGGAGCGCAGCACGGTGAGGACGGCGACGGCGGAGAACACGTCGGCCGCGCGCAGCTGGTGCCCGAGGGCCACGTAGGTGATCAGGGTGATGCTGACCATCAGCACCGGTACGGCCGAGTTGACCAGGTAGAGCGTCGCGAGCCGCTTCTGCCGGCGCACCAGCAGCTCACCGAGCACCGTGCGCTCCCTGGTGACCGCCCGCTCCGCGACGTCCTCCCAGCCGTGGGCGCGCAGGGTGCGCACAGCGCCGAGGAACTCGCCGACCAGCCCGATCCGTACGCCGTTGACGTCGCGGATCGCCGGCACCAGCGCGTAGACCCGTTCGTTGGCGACGTGCGACAGGGCGAGCCCGGCGACCAGGACGACGATGCCGACGAGGCCGGCCCAGCCCAGCAGGACGCACAGGATCACGCTGGACCCGGCGATGCCCAGCGGCACCGCCCATGCCATGTGGATGAACGACATCTGCCCGACCCGCATCGAGTCCGACGAGACAAGGGTGATCATCTCGCCCGCCGGGTGGCCGGCCCGGGCGCCGCGGTCCATGCGCAGGTACTTGCGCAGGACCTGGGTGCGCAGCAGCGCGTTGACGGCGTGCGTGTTCTTCCACGCCTCGGACCACTGGTGCTTGTGCGCCAGGGAGTCCAGGAGGTGGAAGCCGCCCAGGCTGGCCGCGACGAGCAGTCCCTGCGCCACCGCGCCCCGCCGGTCCTGCTCGAACCACTGGATCATCTCCCGCACCAGCAGCGGACCGAGGGTCGCGCACAGCTGGTAGGCGAGGAAGATCAGTGCCGCGCCCCAGAAGCGCCGCCGGCAGGTCCGGTACAGCGCGCCGCGCAGACCGTCCGGGCGGGCGCGGCGCTCGGCGTAGGCCCGTTCGAACTCCGGCGTCAGACGCTCGATGTGGTCGTACGACGGGGGCGTCAGGCTGTCGGAGATCGTCAGGGACCGCCGCATCCCCGTCTTCACCAGTGGCCCGGGCCAGCTGATGAAGAGGCGGGAGAGGAATCCCGCGCCGCCCTCCTCACTCGGGCGGCTCGGGGTGTCGTTCTGTGCCACGTCGGACTCGTCTCAGTTCGCGGGTCGGGACAGGGGGGCGAACCCGTACGCCTGCTCCAGGGCATGCCGGGCGGTCTCGGGCAGATACCGGCGCATCTCGTCGAACTCGCGGGACCGGCCCAGCCGCGTCGACTCGGGGAACCGCGGCCGCTGTTCGAGCCAGTTGGCCACGGTGAGCGTCGCCAGGCCGGCGTACTGCGCGTCCGTGACACCGACGTGCTCGCCCGTGCGGGTCTCCAGCAGGAACGGCGCCCCGTCGAAGGCGGCGTCGAAGATGCTGGTGCGGGCGACGGTGCCGAAGAGGTGGACCAGCAGCTCGGCCTCGTCGCCGATCAGTTCGCGGACCTCGGGACGGAGTTCCAGGGGTACGGCGCCGGTGGGGAAAATCTCCGTGCCGTACACCGAGTGGAACAGACCGGCGTCGCACAGCGCGTCCCCGCAGTCCCAGGCGCGCAGCAGGTCGTGGACGCCCTGCAGATGCGCCAGGAGGTCGGTGCCGGAGTGCTGGAGGACGTCGGTGCCGTGCTGTTCCAGGAACGCGATCTTGTCGGCGTGGCCGACGGCGGCAGTGACGCCGGCCTGCGCGGCGGCGAGGGTGTCGTGGGTGCCGGTCATGGCCACGAGGATCGTGCGGGGACCCTCGAAACTCGAACGGCCGTGTGCCATGGCCATGTTGTCCACCATCAGCAGGTCCCCGCGCTGCCAGGGGAAGGCCAGCGTCTCCGCGTCGTAGGCGGCGCGTACGGCGGCCAGGTCGGCCTCGGGGATCGGGCTGCCGTCGCCGTAGTAGGCGTTGCGCGGCAGGTCGGCCTCGGGCATGAGGTCCAGCAGCGCCAGGCGGGTGGACTCCTTGAGGTTGGAGACATGGAACAGGTGCGCCTGGTTCATCCAGCCGGGCCGGCCGGTCACGGGGTGGGTGGCGACGGCCTGGCAGACCTCGGTGGTGCGCAGCGCGCCGTCGTCGAGCCACTCGTAGGAGATGCCGCGCTCACGGCAGAAGCGCTCCACGGCCGAGCGGTCGGAGGTGGCGAACGCGTCCTCCCACGAAATGCCCAGGCCGGCGCGGTAGTTGCGCACATAGCGCACCCCGTGGCGCTCGAACCGCTCGCGCACGTCCTCGGGGATGCGCCGGTAGACGGCGTGGCTGTCGGAGAGCGGGGTCTCGCCGCCCACGGGCGCGGCGACGGCGGCGTAGAACCAGATCCGCTCCGGCCAGAAGCTGGTGTAGCTCATCTCGTTGTGGAGCGGGATCACCTCGCTCGCCGGGTACTCGGTGGACGTGTAGACGTCGCCCACCTTGCTGCGCGGCGTGGAACCGTAGGTGTACTCCCCGAGCTCCTCGCCGAACACCCGGACGAACCGGGAGAACGCGGCGGCGTCCGGCGCGTCGAAGCCGCGCAGCAGGCAGGCGCCCGCGCTCAGCAGCCGCTCGTCGAGCCGCTCGGCGTTCGCTGCGGCCCAGGTGGCGGGAGAGACGCCCGGCTCGGCCGCTTCGTAGACGGCGACCCGGTCCCGGTCGGGGAACAGGCACCATTCCTTGACGTCAGGCATGTGACAGGTCTTCCAATCTCTCGCGTCGGATGGCTCCGTCGGGGTGCGGTCGCTGCCGGCGTCCGCCGGCGTGGGGCCCGTCGTGGTGCGGTCCCGCGGCCCGGATCACCCGCCCTCCGGCCGGACGAACGTCCGCAGGGTGGCCTCCACCACGCCGGCGAGGCGCTCGATGCCCGCCCGCTCGTTGAGGTTCCGGCTGAAGCGGAAGCCGACTCTCAGGGCGCCGCTGTAGACCCGGCAGTCGATCATGAGCCGGTGCATGCGCTGCAGTTCCGGCATCGGCCACGCGTCCTCGATGGGCGGGCCGAGCACCGGGGACTCCTCCACGACGTTGTCGAAGTCGCCCCAGTTGTTGAGCAGGATGTGCGGCTTGCCCAGCGGCGCCAGCGCCTCGGCGACCTCCGGCCGGGCACCGATGTAGCGCAGCAGGCCGAAGCCGAGCCCCTTGCGCGGCACCGCCTTCAGCTGCGCGGCCACCGAGTCGAGCAGCGCGCGGGCGCCGCCCTCCTCGGGCACTTCGAGCAACCTCGGCGAGGTCATGGAGAACCGGCCGATGGCGCGCGAGAGGTCGAGCTCGTCGCCACCGAGCTCCCGGCCGCGGGCGACCAGGTCGACGATGACCGAACTCTGGCCCGACCACTCGGTGAAGCCGCGGAGCGTGGCGGCGAGCAGGGCCTCGTTGACCGAGAGGCCGTACCCGCGGCGCATCGCCAGCCGCAGCGCCGTCGTCTCCTCGACGCCGAGTCCGATGACCACCGACTCCTCGGTGGACATGCAGTCGTCTCCGCCCTCGTGGTCGAGGGGCCAGTGCGGCACGGGCCGCTTCGCCAGCGCGGTCCAGTACGCGGCGTCCTCGTCGAGTTCCGGGGAGCGCGCGAGCCTGTCGAGGTTGCGGGCCCACGCCGCGAAGGACGAGGTCGGTGGCTCCAGTCGCGGCTGCTGCCCGGCGGCGAGGGACGTGTAGGCGGCCTGGAGGTCCTCCATCAGGACGTCCCAGGAGCTGTTGTCCATCAGCTGGTGGTGGACGACGACGATGAGCGTGTCCGGCCGGCCGGACCCGAACTTCACCAGTGCGACGTGCAGCAGCGGCCCGTTGGAGAAGTCGAGCTTGCGGTGCAGTGCCGCGTCGAGCCGCTGGAAGGCCACCTTCTGGGCCGCCGGATCGAGGGCGGACAGGTCGACGCTGGTGAACGGTGTGCGGTCGAAGCCCTCCTGGACCTGGACCCGGTAGGTGCCCTGGTCCTCGGGGAAGCAGATGCGCAGCGAGTCGTGGTGCTCCAGCACGCACTGCACGGCGCGCTCCACCAGCTTCGGGTCGAGGGGGGCGACCGCCTCGAAGATGAACGGATGGGTGTAGGTCTCCTTGTCCGGGAAGTCCCGCTCCAGGAAGGCGAGGTGCGAGGGCACCAGCGGCACCGGTCCGCTGTCCGCGCCCTGCCCGGCGCTCTTCGCCGGTGCGCCCGCGACCTGTGCCAGCCCGGCGATCGTGGGGTGCTCTATGAACTGCGCCGGCGTCACCGAGACCCCCGCCTTGCGCGCACGGTCCACCACACGAATCACATGCAGCGAATCACCGCCCAACGCGAAGAAGTCGTCGTCCGGCCCCACCTCGGACAACCGCAGCACATCCCGCCAGATCCCGGCCAGCGTCTCCTCGGCGCGCTCACGCCGCCCGCCACCGGCCACCTTCGCCAGCCCGGCGATCGTGGGATGCTCGATGAACTGCGCCGGCGTCACCGAGACCCCCGCCTTGCGCGCGCGGTCCACCACACGAATCACATGCAGCGAATCACCGCCCAACGCGAAGAAGTCGTCGTCCGGCCCCACCTCGGACAACCGCAGCACATCCCGCCAGATCCCGGCCAGCGTCTCCTCGGCGCGGGTGCGCGGGGCCGTGGTGCGTGCGGTGACCGCGGGTGCCGTGGTCGTGGCCAGCGCGCCGCGGTCGACCTTCCCGTTGGGCAGCCGGGGCAGGGCGTCGAGCAGGACCAGTGCCGGAATCATGTAGTCGGGGAGCTTCTCGCGCAGCGCGGCCCGCAGGCTCTCCGCCGTCGCGCCGCTGCCGGGGCGCAGCGCCACGTGACCGACCAGCCGACGCTCGTCCGCGCCGTCCGCCACGCACAGCACGGCGCACTCGGCGACCCCGTCGCACGCGGACAGCACCGAGGTGACCTCGGCCGGCTCCACCCGGTGACCGCGGATCTTCACCTGGTCGCCGATCCTGCCGAGGAACTCCACCTTGCCGTCGGGCAGCAGCCGCCCCCGGTCGCCGGTGCGGTAGAGCCGGCTGCCCTCGGGCCCGAAGGGGTCGGCGACGAAACGCTCGGCCGTGAGCGCCGGGTCGCCGAGGTACCCGAGCGCGAGGCCGGTCCCGCCGATGCCGATCTCGCCCTCGTGCCCGACGGGCACCGGCCGCAGCCGTTCGTCCAGGACGTGCACCCGCGCACCGGCGATGGGCCGTCCGAGCGGCACCACCGCGCCCCGGCCCTCGCGCGCGTGGGCGACCGGCGCGGCCAGGACGATGCCGGTGGTCTCGGTCTGGCCGTACATGTTGACCAGCCGCGGCGTGCCGCCCGGCGCCGCGCGCAGCGCCTCGGGCAGGTCGTACAGCAGCGGTTCGCTCGCGGTGACCACGAGTTCGGGCCGCCACCCCTCGTGCCGCGCCAGCGCCGGCTGGACGACCCGCAGGTAGGACGGGACGAGGTCGAGCACCTGCACGCCGTGTCGGGCGGCGTACGTCAGCAGCGTCTCGGGCGAGGCGATGACGTCGCGGTCGGCGACGACGACATGGCCGCCGTGCGCGAGGGGCACCGCGAACTGCCGTACGGACGACGAGAAGGCGAAGGACGCGGTGTGCAGGTACACCGGTTCCGCGGGCAGCCCCAAGGAGTGCGGCAGTGACTGCACGTACCCGGCCAGGCCTCGGTGGGACAGCACGACGCCCTTGGGCAGGCCCTTCGTGCCGGAGGTGTAGACGACGTAGGCGGGCAGATCGGGTGAGAGGTCCACCAGCGGCGCCGGGTCGGTGAGGGCCGGCGTCCCGGTCTCCGCGTCCTCCACGTCCTCCAGTACCAGCAGCCCGCCCGGTGCCTCGCCCGCCGAACCGGCCAGCGCCCGGGAGGTGACGGTGAGCGCGGGCCGCGCGTCGGCGACGATGGCCGCGCGGCGCTGCGCCGGATACGCCGGGTCCAGCGGCACGTACGCGCCGCCCGCCTCCATCACGGCCAGTGCCGCGACCAGGCACTCCACGCCCCGGTCGAGGTACACGGCCGCGGTCGCCCCGGGCCCGACGCCGGCGGCGGCGAGCACCCGCGCCAGCGCCCCGGACCGGCGCCGCAGCTCCCCGTAGGTGAGGGTGGTGTCGCCGCAGGTGACGGCCGGCGCGTCGGGCCGCAGGGCGGCCTGTTCGACGAAGCGCGCGACGAACGTGCGCGTCTCGGCGCCCGCCGGCAGCTCCGGTCCCCGGCTCAGCGCGTCGATACGGCGCCGCTCCTCCTCGGTGAGAAGGTCCAGGTCGCCGAAGACCCTCTGCCGTGGATCGGCGACGAGCCGTCCGAGGAGCGACTCGAAGCGGTCCATCATCCGGGCGACAGTGTCCGCGTCGAACAGGTCCGTGCTGTACTCCACATGGCCTTCGAGTCCGCGTTCCGTCTGCCACAGGTCGACGACCAGGTCGAAGCGGGCGGTGTGCTGCTCGGCCTCCAGCTCGGTGAGCGTCAGCCCGTCGCCGGGGTCGGGCAGGACGTCGTTCTGGTTCTGCAGGGCGAAGCGGACCTGGAACAGCGGCGAACGGCTCAGGCTGCGCCGCGGCGCGACGGCGTCCACCACCATCTCGAACGGCACGTCCTGATGGGCGTACGCACCGTGCGCCACCTCCCGCACCCGCTCCAGCAGTTCGGCGAAGGTCGGATCGCCGGACAGGTCGACGCGCAGGGCGAGGGTGTTGGCGAAGAAGCCGACCAGCGGCTCCAGTTCGGTCATGGTGCGGCCCGCGACAGGGGTGCCGACGGTGATGTCCTGCTGTCCGCCGGCGTGCGCCATCAGCACGTCGAACCCGGCGAGCAGCACCATGAACGGCGTCACGCCCTCGCGGCGGGCGAGTTCGGTGACGGACCGCGACAACTCAGCGCTCCAGCGCATCTCGTGGCGTGCGCCCCGGAAGCTCTGCGCCGCCGGCCGCGGCCGGTCGGTCGGCAGCTCCAGCACGGGTACGTCCGCGAGCGTCCGCTTCCAGTAGCCGAGCTGGGAGTCCAGCTCCGCGCCCTTGAGCCACGAGCGCTGCCAGCGCGTGTAGTCGACGTAGGTGAGCGGGACCGGCTTCAGCGGCGAGGGCTCGCCCTCGCGGAAGGCGCGGTAGAGGGCGACGAGTTCGTCGAGCACGATGGCGACCGACCAGCCGTCCGAGACCGCGTGGTGCAGGGTCATCACCAGCACGTGCGCGTCCGGCGCGAGGCACAGCAGCCTGCCGCGCAACAGGGGTCCCTCGCTCAGGTCGAAGGGGGTACGGGCCTCCCGGTCCATGAGTTCGTCGACGAGCGCCCGCTGCTCCGCCTCCCCCTCCAGGTTCACCTCCTCGAAGGGCACCTTGCGGGCCGGCAGGATCGCCTGCATCGGCTCGCCGTCCAGCGAGGGGAAGTAGGTGCGCAGCCCGTCGTGGCGGGCCCACAGCGCCGCGAACGCCTGGCGCAGCGCGGCCCGGTCGAGCGCGCCGTCCAGCCGCAGGGCGATGGGCACGTTGTAGAACGAGCTGTCCTGAGCGAGCCGGCTCAGGAAATAGAGCCTGCCCTGCGCGTACGACAGGGGCGCGGGTGTGGTGCGCGGTGTGGGCACGACCCGCGGCCGCTGCGGCTCGCCGCCCAGGCCCTCGATCCGGGCCGCGAGGTCCGCCAGGGACGACGCCCGCAGGAAGATCCGCAGGGGGATGTCCGTTCCGAGCGCGTCCCGCAGCCGGGCGACGGCCTGTGTCGCCAGCAGCGAATGCCCGCCGAGTGCGAGGAAGTCGGCGTCCCTCGCGACCTCGGGCAGTCCGAGCACCTGGCTCCAGACGTCGGCGACGGTCCGCTCCAGCGGTGTCCTGGGCGGGTTCGCCGCGCCGTCCGGTACGGCGCTGCCGGCGCCCGTGGGGTGGGGGAAGGCGGGCCAGTCGATCTCGCCGTCGGAGGTACGCGGCAGGGCGTTCAGTACGACGAGGTGCTCCGGCACCGTGCGGGCGGGGAGTTCGCGGGCCAGGGCGGCGCGCAGGACGTCCGCCGTGGTGGCAGCGGTGCCGGTTCCGCGACCCGCGTCATGGGCCGCGGTGTCCGGCACGGCGGCGTAGGCGACGAGCGCGGTCCCGCCGGGCAGGTCGGTGCGTGGCACCACGACGGCCTCGCGCACCTCCGGGAGCCGCTCCAGCACCGCCTGGGCCTGCGCCGGTTCCGTGAGCTGCCCGGCGACGCGTACCCGGTCGTCCACGCGCCCGACGTACGCGAGGGCGCCGTCCGGGCCGACCCGGACGAGATCACCGGTGCGGTGCAGCCGGGCGCCCGGTGCCTCGCTGAACGGGTCGGGCAGGAACCGCCGCGCCGTCAGGTCCGGCCGGTTCCAGTAGCCGAGGGCGACACCGGCACCGCCCAGCCAGAGCTCTCCGACGGTCCCGGGGGCGGCGGGCCTGAGGGCCGCGTCCAGGACGTGGCAGCGGGTGCCGGGGGCGGGGGTGCCGCCGGTCCCGTCCGCGGCGGGCGCCTCGGCCGTGATGTGTGCCGTACGGCCCGAGAGCAGCGTGCCGAGGACATCGGCGACGGTCAGGACGGAGCCCGCCGGGGCGCCGCCCCCGGCACAGTGCCGGGCGAGGTTGCGGTGGGTGACGACGAGCCCTTCGGGCCGCGACGTGACACCGGGGTCGTACAGGACGCAGCTCGCGCTCCCGGGAAGCGGCCGTGCCGAGCCGCCCGCCGGGGCCGGCCCGCCGGGATCCTCCTCGACCAGCACCCGGGCCCGCCCCTCGGGCAGTGCGCCGGCGTGGCGCGCGCTCGTCAGGACGGCCGTCACGCCGGCGTCGTCCAGCAGGCGTGCGATCGCGCCGCGCGGGTGGGCCGGGTCGACGGGCACGCACACAGCACCGGTCTTCAGCGTCGCGAGTACGCCGGCGACGAGGTCGACGCCCCGCTCCAGGCAGAGCGCCACGCGCGCCCCGGTCCCGGCGCCCGCCCCGCCCAGCAGCCCCGCGAGCCGGTCCGCCCGCTCGTCCAGCTCGCCGAAGGTGAGGGTGTGCTCAGGGCCGACGAGTGCGGGCAGGTCGGGCGTGCGGCGTGCCTGCCGCTCGAACTCCTCGTGCACGCACCGCCCGCCGAACGGCACCGGCTCCTCGGCGGTGCGCCAGGCCTCCTCGATCCGCCGGGTCTCCTCGTCGGACAGGAGACGGCCCTGTCCGAGGGCCGTGCCGGGCTCATCGGCGAGGTGTCCGAGCAGCGTGCCGAAGCGCCGGACCAGCTCGGTGACGGTCGTCGGGGCGAAGAGGTCGGTGGCGTACTCGAGTGTGCCGTGCAGTTCGCCCGCGCTGTCCGGCCACAGCTCCAGCGTCAGGTCGTACTTCGCCGTACCGGTGTGGTGGTCGACGGTGGTGACCTGGAGTCCGCCCATCGCGTCGTCCATGGCCTGGTCGTCCAGCAGCGCGAAGCTCACCTGGGCTATCGGCGCATGGGCGAGACTGCGCGCCGGGTCGACCGCCTCGACGACGCGGTCGAAGGGGACGCCGCTGCGGGCGAGGCCCTCCTGGGTCGCGTCGCGGACCCGGCCGACGAGTTCGCGGAAGGCGGGGTCGCCCGAGGTGTCCACCCTGAGGGCGATGGAGTTCGCGAAGAAGCCGACCACGTTCTGGATCTCGTCCTGCGGCCGGTTCGCGACGGGCGTCGCGACCGTGACCTCGCCCTGCGTGGAACACCGGGACAGCAGCGTGGAGAAGGCCGCGAGCAGCACCATGAACGGGGTCGCCTGCTCGGCGCGGGCGACCTTGTGCACGGCCGGCCAGATCCCCGAGGGCAGCGTGAACCGGTGCAGCGCGCCGCGGAAGCTCTGCACCGCGGCCCTGGGCCAGTCGATCGGCAGGTCGACGGTCGCGGGCGCCCCCCGCAGCGTCCGCCGCCAGTAGTCGAGCTGCGGAGCGAGTTCGTCCTCGCGCTTCGGCCCGGCCTCCCAGGCCGTGTAGTCGGCGTACTGCACCCGCAGCGGTTCGAGTCCGGCCTCGCCGCCCCGGACACCGGCCGCGTAGAGCTTCATCAGCTCGTCGATCACGATGCTCATCGACCAGCCGTCGCACACACTGTGGTGGATGACGAGGAGCAGGACGTGCTCCGCGGGGTCGCACTGGAAGAGCCGGACGCGGGCGAGCGGCCCGTGCTCGAGCGAGAACGGCCGGGCGGCCTCCGCCTCCAGCGCCGCGACGAGTCCCGCTGCGGCGTCCGCGTCCTCCATCAGGACGACGGGGGTGAGGCGTGCCTCGATCTCCGGCAGGATCCGCTGCTCCGGGCTGCCGCCGGGGGCCGGGAACACGGTCCGCAGCGACTCGTGCCGTGCGAACACCTGGCGCACCGCCGTCTGCAGCACCTCGGTCTTGAGCGGACCGGTGAGCCGCAGCGCCACGGACAGGTTGAAGACCGCACTGCCCGGGCTGAGCTGGTCCATGTACCACAGGCGTCGCTGTGCGGCGGACACCGCGAGCCGGCCGTCGCGGGGCACGGGGACGACGGAGTCGGCGGTCCGGGCGCCGCGTCCGCCGAGGCGCTTGGCGAGAAGCGCCCGCTTCGCGGGGGACATGGCATCGAGACGTGCCTGCGAGACGGCCTGCCGCGCAGGGCCGGTGGCGCTCATCGGGCGGATTCCTTGCCGGACGACGCGGTCCGCGCCATGTGGGCGACCAGGCTCAGCGGTCGCATGTCCGTCCAGTTCGCGTTGATGAAGTCAATGCAGGACGCACGGTCGGCGGCACCGTGGGAGACCGTCCAGCCGGCCGGGACCTGAGCGAACTCGGGCCACAGCGAATGCTGGCCTTCGGCGTTCACCACCACGAAGAAACGCCCATTCGGGTCGTCGAGGGAATTCGACATCACGCCTCACTCTTTGAACTGGGTTCTTTTCTCGATGAGCAGCACGTCGACCGATTGCGGGGAAGGGCCCCGAGCGGAGTCCGCAGGCTCAGTCCCACGCCCAGTTGTCGGGCGCCGACGGCGTGGTGTCCTGAACGGACAATTCCCGGCCGGTCGAGGCGGAGTCGGCTTCGGTCGCCTGCGCGGCGGACACCGCGGGAAGGGTGAAAAGCACGGAGAGGACCGTCGCTCCGAAGGCCTTCTTGATACAACAACTCATCTCAACCTCACAGTTTCGGGCGTGCCGGAGCAGCGCGGACGGGAGCGCGACATCACAGAGAGGGAATTGCGTGTTCCGGAAGGCCCCCGGCTTCGTGGAGGAAGGCAGCTCCGGTCGACTCGCTGAAGCCTGGCGCAGAGCAGGCCCCGTGTCAGCGATCCCGGATGGCAGGTGGCGGACATGGCCTACAGAGGCCAGCCGGGGGCACTGAACGTACGCCTGGCCGCTCCGTGTCATGACCTCAAGCGGCCCGGTCCGTCCGACTCCGCCGGCTGGGCCCGGCGCCTATGTTCGGCCCCTGGGGGCGGGCCGGCCGGTTCTTCCCGCGGCCATGCCTCGCCCACCCACTCAGGTTCCCTTGTCGATGCTTCACGAACCTTCGGGAGTAAGCCGATGTCCATCTCAAGAGACCTGTCCGAGAAAGCTGTCACGTCCTGGGTCGTGAGTGTCGTGGAGGAGGCGTTGCGGGCGGGTCCCGTCACGCCCGCGGACAGTTTTTACGACTTCGGCGGCTCGTCGCTGACAGCCATGCGGATCTGTATCCGCATTCACAAGGAGACGGGTGTGGACATCGCCCCCGAGGCACTGCTCGACAGCGACACGATCGGCCAGTTCGCCGACGAGGTAGCCGCCCGGAAAACCAGTTGACCGCACACCGGTCGATGAGGGAAGTCGCCCTGATCCACGAGGCGGTGAGCCACCACGCACGGCTCACCCCCGACGCCGTCGCCCTGATCGACGGGGACGAACGCGTCAGTTACGCGGACCTCGACGCGGCGTCCGACGTCCTCGCCCTGAGCTTGCGTGACCAGGGCGCCGGCCCGGGACACCTGATCCCGGTCGTCCTGCCGCGGTCGGCACAGCTCGTCGCCGTACTGCTCGGGATCCTCAAGTGCGGGGCCGCCTACGCCGCGTTCGACGTCCGCTGGCCACGGGCCCGGGTGCGCGCTCTGCTGGACCTCCTCGATCCGCCCGTGGTCGTCACCCGCGACCCGCTGCCGGGTGCCTCGCCGCCCGCCTGGGCGCCTGTGGCCGGTCCGCCTCGACGGCCGGCGGGCACCTGTGCGGACGTCCTTGCGCGCATCGACGTCACGCCGGACGATCCGGCCACGGTCTTCTTCACGTCGGGTACGTCCGGCCGGCCCAAGGCCGTGGTCTCCCCGCACCGGGCGACCACCCGGCTGACCCCGACGACGGCCCTCTGGTCGGGGCCCGGCCGCGTGATGACGCAAGCTGCGCCGGTCTCCTGGGACGCCTTCTCGCTGGAGGTGTGGGGGACGCTCACCGCGGGCGGGACCTGCGTCGTGGTCCCGTCCGCCCGCCTTCTGCCGTCCACGCTCCGCGCCCTGGTACGCGAGGCCGGCGTCAGCACCGTCTTCCTGACCACGTCCCTGTTCCACCTCTTCGTGGAGGAGGACCTCGGAGCCTTCCAAGGGCTGAGCGACGTCCTCACCGGTGGCGAACGCCTGTCGGCCGGCCCGGCCCGCCGCTTCCTGAACGCGTATCCCGACCTGCCTCTGACCAACTGCTACGGGCCGGTGGAGAGTTGCGTGTTCGTCTCCGTCCACAGGGTGACTCCCGAGGACTGCGCGGCCCCGGACGGTGTCCCGCTGGGCACCGCGATACCCGGAACGCAAGTCCACGTCCTGTCCGGGGACACCCCGGCGGCTCCCGGCGCCACGGGGGAGATCTGCATCTCGGGCGACGGTCTGGCACGGGAGTACCTGGGAGCCCCCGAGCTCAGCGCACGCGGCTTTCCCGTCGTCCCGGTCGCGGGCCGTCCGACGAGGATCTACCGGACCGGGGATCTCGGGCGGACGGACCACCGGGGCGTGCTCCACTTCCGCGGCCGGTCCGATCGCCAGGTGAAGATCGCAGGCCACCGCGTCGACCCCCAGGAGATCGAGGAAACGGCCCGGCGCATCCCCGGCGTGCGCGAGTGCGTCGTCGTAGCCACCGCGGACCACCTCGGAAGCGGCACCCGACTGGCCGTGTTCTACACCGTCGACCCGGCACCCGCTCCCGGCGGCCGGGACCTGCGGCCGTCCGCACTCCGCAGCGAGCTGGCGGCACGGCTTCCGGCCCATCTCGTGCCGCACGTGGCCCGCCCCGTGCCGGAACTCCCCCTCACCCCGAACGGGAAGACCGATCACGCGGCCCTTGAGGCGTACCTGGCCGCCCCCGCCACCACCGGCACCGTGAACAGGAACTCGTGATGACCACCAGCCTCCCCGGGCACGCACACCCCGAGCCCTCCGCAGTCACCTATCCGATGTCGTACGAGCAGGAGTCGATCTGGCTCACCGACGCGTTCGGCAACGGCAGCGGGCAGTACGTCGAATCGTGGGTCCACCGCATCGAAGGCGACTTCAGCGCGGCTGCCGCGCAGCAGGCCCTGACCGGCATCGTGCGCCGGCACGAATCCCTGCGCAGCCGACTCCACATCGACGGGGACCGGGCCCGCCAGGAAGTCCTGCCCCCCATGCCGGTGCCCCTCACCCGGCGCCGGGTGTCCCCCGCGGACCTGCGGGCAGCGATACGTGAGGTGGTGTCCCGGCCCCTCCCACTGGACCGGCCTCCGCTGCTGCGCGCCTGCCTGCTGGAGGTCGGAGAACGAGACGCCGTACTGGCGGTGACCGTCCACCACGCGGTCGTCGACGGATGGGCACTGCACCTGCTCGACCAGGAGTTCAGCGACCTCTACCGCGCGGCACTGACCGGGCGCGCACCCGGCCTCCCCCGGCCACCGCTTCAGTTCGGCCCCTGGGCACTGCGGCAGCGAACGACCGCTGGCCTGCGGGACGTTGTCGACGCCTACTGGAAACCCGCCCTCGCCGACGCGCCGTCGGAGTCGACCTTCCCCCTCGATCACCCCCGCCCCGACGTTCCCAGCCACCGCGGCGGCCTGGTCGAGTTCACTCTCGACACGGAGCTCACACGCCGGCTGCGCGGCCTGGGCCGGCAGTTCAAGGCCACACCGTTCGTCGTGTACGCCGCCGCCGTCACCGCCCTGCTCGCCAGACACGGTCAGCAGGACGTCGTCCTGGGCACCCCGGTGTCGCGACGCGACGGCCCCGAGCTGGAACCGATGATCGCCTGCCTGACGGACGTCATGCCGCTGCGGCAGACCGTCGAGCCGGCCCGGTCGTTCGGTGAACTCGTGCTCCGCACGAAGGAGACGGTCCGCTCCGCCACCGCGCACAAGCACGTGCCCTACACCCTGCTGGTCCGGCGGACGGGAGCACCGCGCAGCCGTTCTCGCCTCCCCCTCTTCCAAGTGGTCCTGACCGTGGACGACGCACCCGCTCCGGGACTGTCCCTGCCCGGCGCACAGGCCGAGCGGCTGCACCCGCACAACGGGACGGCGAAGTTCGACGTCTTCTTCCATCTGATCCCGGAAGGCGACGGCTGGCGCGGGCGGCTGGAGTACGCCGAGGACCTCTTCACCCCCGCGACCGCCCGTCAACTGGCCGATCGTCTGCGGCTCTTGCTGGTCGACGCGGCGCACGACCCGGCTCGCGCGGTGGGAGACCTCACGGTGACCACCGCCGCCGACCGGTCGCTGCTCGGCGCCTGGGCGGACGGGCCGTCCCCGACGGGGACGCCGCTGCCGGCGCACCTGGCCGTGGCCCGGTCCGCCCGGTCGGCACCCGATCTGCCGGCGGTCGTCCACGGCCGCGAACACCTCACCTACGCACAGCTGGACGCCGCATCCGACGCGCTGGCCGCGCACCTGCTGACCGTGGCGCGCCCCGGCGACCGCGTCGGCATCCTGCTGGAACGGACGGTCCGACTGCCGGTCGCGGTCCTGGCCGTGCTGAAGGCCGGCTGCTGCTGCGTGCCCCTCGACGCGGCCTATCCCGCCGAGCGGATCGCGTTCATGCTCCGCGACAGCCGCCCCGGCGCCGTGCTGACCAGCCGCCGGCTCCAGCACCACATCACCCGGCTGCCGGACGTGCCCCCGCTGTTGCTGGACGAAGGCCGGCCGACGGCACCCGGCCACCGGCCGAGCCTGCCGGACGTTCGCCCACAGGACCCGGCCTACCTGCTGTACACCTCGGGGTCGACGGGCCGGCCCAAGGGCGTCGTGATGCCCCACCGGTCGCTGGCCCATCTCGTCCACTGGCAGTCCCGCCGGTCCGCGCGGGGAGCCACCACCGCCCAGTTCGCGCCGCTCAGCTTCGACGTCGCCTTCCAGGAACTGTTCAGTACCTGGGCGGCACGCGGCACCCTCGTGCTCGTCGACGACGGGGTACGGCGCGACCCGGCCCGACTGCTCGCACTGATCCGGACAGCGGCGGTCGAACGCCTCTTCCTTCCCTACGTGGCCCTCCAGCAGATCGCCGAGTACGCCGCCGTCGACGACTGGCACGGCCCCTCCCTCCGCGAAGTCATCAGCGCCGGCGAGCCGTTGTTCATCACCCCGGCGATCAGGGACTTCTTCGCGCACCGCACCAGCGCCTCGCTGGAGAACCAGTACGGTCCCACCGAGACCCACGTGGTCACCGCCGAACGCCTCCTGGGCGACCCCTCGGCATGGCCGGACCGCCCGAGCATCGGCCGCCCCGTGCCCGGGGCTCGGATCCGCATCCTCGACGACCGGCTTCGGCTCCTTCCCCCCGGAACGGTGGGCGAGATCTGCATCGGCGGAGAAAGCGTCGCCACCGGATACCTGGAACGTCCCGACACCACTCGCCAACGGTTCGTCCAGGACCCCCACGGCCCCGGCGCGGGCCGTCTGTACCGCAGCGGCGACCTGGGGAGGTTCCGGCCCGACGGCACGATCGAATGCGCGGGACGGCTGGACGGCCAGGTGAAGATCCGCGGGCACCGAGTGGAATGCGGCGAAGTCGAGGCCGCGGTGAAGTCCGTCCCCGGGGTCGCCGACGCCGTCGTGACGGTCGATGCCACCGTCGTCCACGACCAACGGCTGATAGCCCACTACATACCCGCCGGCGGTGCCGCCCCCGACACACGGGAACTGCGCCGCATCCTGCGCGGCCGGCTTCCCGAACACCTGGTTCCCTCCGTGTGCGTCGCGGTGCCCGCCTTCCCCCTGACTCCCAGCGGCAAAGTGGACCGCGCCGCCCTGCGCCCTCCGCCGGCACACCACCCGCGGTCCGCCGCGGTGGCTGCCGCACCCGGCCTCCAGGGCACGGAGCGTCGAGTGGCAGCGCTCTGGAGCGAGCTCCTGGGCACCACCCGGATCGGGCTGGACGACGACTTCTTCGCGCTGGGCGGCAATTCGGTCCTGGCCGTACGGCTGCTGCTCAGGATCCGGGAGGAGTGGGGGACCCAGCTCACCCTCGCGTCGGTGTTCGCCGCTCCGACGGTCGCGCGCTTGGCGGGACTGCTCGGCGACGACGCGCCACCGGTCGCGCCCGATCCGCTGACCGACACCGAACTCGACCTCAGGATCGCCCCCGCGGCCACCGTCACCCGGGTCGTACGCGATCCCGAACACGTGCTCCTGACCGGGGCGACGGGTTTCCTGGGTGCCTTCCTGCTCCGCCGGCTGCTCACCGCCACCCGGGCCACCGTGCACTGCCTGGTGCGGGCGAGCGGAACCGGCTCGGGAACGAAGCGGATCCGCGCGGCGCTCGAGCACTACCAGTTGTGGGACGACGCCTTCACCGAGCGCGTCGTGGCGGTCCCCGGCGACCTGGCACAGCGCCGGCTGGGCCTGTCCGAGGACACCTTCGCCCGCCTGAGCGGTCTCATGGACGCGGTCTACCACGCCGGAGCGAACGTCAACCTGACCCGGTCGTACCGGCAGCTGAAGAACGCGAACGTGCGCGGCACGGCCGAGGTGCTGCGCCTCGCCGCCTCCCACCGGTCGGTGCCCCTGCACCACATCTCCACCGTGGGCGTGTACGCGGGCGACCTGGCCGGCCGCACGCACATCCGCCCGGAGGACCCCCTGCCTGCCGCAGCCACCCTGTGGAACGGGTACGCGCAGAGCAAATGGGCTGCCGAGGTCGTGCTGGACCAGGCGAGGAAACGCGGGCTGCCGGTCTCGGTCTACCGTCCGACCCGCATCGCCGGAGACACCGCCGGCGGTCTGTGCCAGCCCTCCGACTATCTCTGGCTGCTGCTGAAAGGGTGCGTCGAGGCCGAACTGGCACCGGCCGACCCGGAGTCCGGCTTCGATCTCGTCCCGGTCGACCTCGTCTGCGACGCCGTGGTCGAACTGTCACTCATGCCGGAGGCGGCGTCCGGCACCTTCCATCTGGCCGGCGGCCGGAATCTCAAGCTGGCGACAGCGGTGGACTGGCTGCGCGGCATCGGCTACCGGATCACGGAGACCTCGTCGACCGCTTGGCGGGACACGCTGGCGCAGGACGAGACCAACGCGGCCTTTACGCTGCTCTCCCTCATCTCGCCGGAGGAGACGCTCGGGAGGAGGGATGCCGCCCCCTCGTTCGACGCGGAAAGCACCTGGGAGACGCTGCGGAAACGCGGAATCGGCCCGCCGGAGATGAACAGGGAGTACTTCGCCGCGCAGGTGCACGCGTTCGTGAGGGAGGGGTTCCTCCCGCCCCCCGCTCCGAGGGAGCGCTGAGCGTACGACGCCTCCGAGGGAGCGCTGAGCGTACGGCGCCGGTGGCGACGGAGCGTACGACGGCCGTGGCGGTCGAGGGCGCCCGGGGCCGGTTCAACCAGCCCCGGACCCGCCGCCGTCCGGCTGGAACGGGGCTTGGGACACCGCCCACACGCCGAGTGCCAGATCCGCCGTGCAGGAGGCCAGCCGCCAGCCTTCGAACCAGGTCCGGCCGAGCCACTGCGCCCAGGTGGCGGCGGCCAGTTTCTCGGCCTCCAGCAGGTTGGCGGCCATCACGAAGGTCATGGCCACCAACAAGGGCGGACTGGGGACGAGGCTGACGTGTTCCACCCCCGGCTGTGCGTCACGCCGGATCCGTTCGGTTGCCATGTCACAGAGCTGCTGAGCAGTTCCAGAGGCGGCCTGCCGGTCCGGCTGGAGGACAACCTTAATGGCGTACATGCGAAGAACATACGCACCTGTGAGCCCGTCGGCAGGCCATGGGCTCGGCCGCTTGCGGACATGACATTGAGATGCCACCGCACCGTTACAACCGCGGGGACCACCACGGCGTCCCGTGCGGCGCCACCCGAGGTGCCACATGGAGTGGCACACCGGGTGCCACATCGGGTGCCGCCTGGGGTGCCACGTCGGCGCCATGGACGAAGAACCGATCACTCATGTTGATCAGAACATGACTGTCAGTATGATGCGGCAGAATCGCGGCACTCGACCCGCCGCGAGAACGGGGGGGTACCGTCATGCTTGAAAGCGTCGGGCTGGCCATGAGGGATCAGAACGTCTACCGCACACTTCTCCTGCACCCGAGTTGGGACATAGACGACATACAGCAGCATCTCGGCCTGCCGCAGGAAGAGATCCGCGCGGCACTCGACCGGCTCGCCTCGCTGTCCCTGCTGCGCCCCTGTACGGACGCCGACCGCTTCGTCACCACCAACCCCGAGATCGAACTCAAGCCCGTCTTCGAGCGCATGGAGGCCGAGCTCGACGAGCAGCGGGCCAAACTCTCCCGCGACCGGGCGATGGTGGCGACGCTGGCCGCCGAGTACACCGCGCTGCGTCTCCAGGCGGGAGCACAGGGCCTGGAACGCCTTGAGGGCCTGGACAACGTCCGCATCCGTCTCCAGGAACTCGCCCAGAGCGCCACCTCCGAGGTCCGGGCCTTCATGCCCGGCGGCGCGCTGAGCCCGGGAGCGCTGGAGGCGGCTCGTCCCCTGGACGAGAACACCCTGGCACGTGGTGTGCGCATGCAGACGGTCCACCTGGACAGCGTGCGCAACGACCATTCCACGGTGGAGTACGCCGCGTGGTTCACGGCGCGGGGAGGCCGGACGCGTACGGTTCCCTCGCTGCCCATGCGCCTCATCCTGTGTGACCGCTCCATCGCCGTCATTCCGGTGAACCGGGAATCCAGCCAGGAGGGCGCGTTCGTCATCCACCTCTCCAGCGTGGTCGGGGCCCTCAACGACCTGTTCGACCTCGTCTGGGACCGCGCCACCCCGCTCGGCGACGTCCCGGTCCTCGACTGCGAGGGGCCCAGCGACCGCGATCTGACGATCCTGAAGATGCTGCAGGACGGTTTCACCGACGAGGGCATCGCACGCAAGCTGGGCGTCTCCATCCGCACGGTCCGCCGGCTGATGGCGGACCTGCTCAAGAGGCTCAACGCCCAGAGCCGCTTCCAGGCCGGCGTCGAAGCCGTACGCCTGGGCTGGCTCTGACGCCCCGCGGCCGAGGCCGGCTCAGCAGCGAGCCTCGGCCGGCCGGGAAGGTGACGACGGACATGCCCTACGCCCAGGACACGCTCGCCCTCGTCGCTGCATCAGTGACACCAGGCACCGATCGGGAGTCGTCACCTCATCAACCTCCGTACGGGCTGCGAACTACGCGGCCAGCGTCTCATCCTCCTGGGAGATGCCCACACGGCTCGCGCTGTACTGCTCCAGCAGCGCGTCGGCCGCGAGCAGCGCCTGTTCGGCGGTGCGGGCTCCGGTCATCACGCACAGCGTGTACGTGGAGTCCTCAAGATCCCGGCTGGTGCGACCGGTGGGGCGCACGTCGTGTTCGATACGCGCCTGAGCGAACCGGGCCAGTACAGCACGCAGTTCCTTCTCCGCCGGAATGATCACGGTGATACCTCTCCCTCAAAGCCCCTCCCGCGCGGCGGCCGACCGCACCGCGAGGAACTGGCTGCATCCACTCTGCCGCCACGGCTCACCACCGGGCACGTCAAGCAGGCTTTCAGGTGCCCCGCATCGAGAGGTCTATGCCATCGTGCCCGCTGACTTGTGGGCGCCCATCCGGGCCTGCCAGGCCGGCCGCCGTACGAGACCTCTGTTCGCCTTCCGACGTCACAAAACAAGGTGCGTGCCTGTCTCCCATTCCGGGGAAATCCGCTGCGGCGTCCGAAGCTCCGGCACATGCCAGCGTAAGAGTCCGTTTCGTCTACCTGCGATCACGAGGGCATGGCACGCGCTCGACACCCTCGCCCTGTGGCAACCTGCGGTTCAGCACAGTGACTTGGAGCCGGAGGTGTACCGAGCGTGGTGGCGAAACCCAATCCCACGGTCAGGAGACGTCGTCTGGGGGCTGAGCTTCGCCGACTCCGTGTGGCCAGCGGGCTCAAGAGCACAGAGGTGGCCAGGCAGCTCATGGTCTCCCAGCCCAAGATCAGTCACCTGGAGAACGGCAACCGTGCGGTCAGCCCGCGCGACGTCCGTGACCTGTGCGCCCTCTACGGCGTGACGGACCAGCCGGTCATCGACTCGCTGATGGAGATGGCCAGGGAGTCCGGCCAGCGAGGCTGGTGGCATCCCTACGGGGATCTGGCCGACAGCGTCTACATCGGCCTGGAGACGGACGCTGCGTCCCTCCACGCGTACGCGCCCATGATGATCCCCGGACTGCTGCAGACTCCCGCCTACGCCCAGGCCGTCATCGGGCAGACGATCCCTCCGCCCACCGCCGAACAGGCCGCCACGCGCCTCAAGGTGCAGCTGCGCCGCCAACACCGGATCTACGACCCGGCCCGCCCGCTGCGCCTGTGGGCCGTCGTGGACGAAGCGGCGCTACGGCGCGTGGTCGGCGGCCCGGACATCATGCGTGAACAGCTGGAGCACCTGAACGCACTGAGCGCCGAAGCGCACATCACGGTGCAGGTCCTCCCCTACTCCGTGGGCGCCCATCCGGGCCTGCCAGGACAGTTCTCCCTGCTGAGGTTCGCCGACAGCCCCGGGGCGGGGGTGGTGTACCTGGAACGCTTCACCAGCGACCTGTACCTGGAAAGGCCATCCGACGTGCAGCACTACACCGTGAGGTACGACCACCTCCAGGCCCAGGCCCTCGACCCCGCCGCCAGCGGCGACTTCATCACCGACATCGCCAAGACTTACATCGACGCGACCATGTCCACGGGCAGAGGCGACCGTTCCGCGCGGGTGTCCCCGTAACGGTGCAGACGCAGGCGGTACGTCCGCAGAACCGGTCCTGGTGGCCGCGGAGCCGCCGGACGCGGACCGCACACCACCAGTGGTGAGGTCACACCGTGGTGGAGATGACGACCATCTGCGTCACCGTGCCGTCCTCGCCGACCACGTCGCGCACGTGCCGGAAGCCCAGTCGTCGGCTCAGGGCGAGGCTCGCCGTGTTGCCGGCGCCCACCATGCCGTAGACCTCCTTCAGGCCGAGGTTGTCGGCCGCGTGACGCAGCAGGCCGCGCACGACCTCGGTGCCCATGCCCTGGCCCCAGTGGTCGGGTGCGAGGGCGAGGATGAGTTCGTGGCCGTCGACGTTGCCGGTCTTCTTCACCTCGGCGTGGCCGATGTAGGTGTCCTGCCGCCACACGCCCCACACGTCGAAGCGGTGCGTGGGGTAGACGTCGGTGAGGATGGCGCGGAACACCGCCCGCAGGTCGGCCTCCGGCGCCTGGTCCTGCCCCATCCAGCGGCACACCTCCTCGTTGCGCAGCAGGGTGACGAAGTGGTCCTCGTCCTCGGGGCGGTAGGGCGTGAACTCCAGTCGTTCGGTTCTCAGCGTGGGTGTCGTCCGGGTCATCGGCGGGCTCCTGGGGTGAGGCGGGACGAGGGCGCCGCGGACGGCGAGGCGTGGCTGTCCGCGGAGGCCGCCCTCGAAGGGTGATGCCGGCGCACGGGGCGGCGGTGTGCGCCGCCGCCCCGTGCCCGCGGCTCATGTCGGCGGGACGGTCACGCCTGCGCGTTCTCCATCCGCTCGCGCAGGCTGCGCGGACGCATGTCGGTCCAGACCTCGTCGACGTAGGCGGAGCACTCCTCCTCGGTGCCCTCCTTGCCGACGGGCTGCCAGCCCGCGGGCACCGCGATGTCGGCCGGCCAGAGCGAGTACTGGTCCTCGTCGTTGCGCAGCACCTGGTAGCGGGTGTTCTCGTCCATGTCGTGTTCTCCAGTCCTGGGTGGGATTCGTCCGGCCGGCCGCCGTCGGCGGCCGGGTCTGCTGAAGGCGCTCGAGGGGCGCAGGGTGCCCGGGCCGGCCGGGCGCCGGCGGAGCACGGTCCCCTCGGTCCGCCGTGGGCTCGCGGTGCCGGGGCACCGGGGCGGGATGTGGTCACACGCTCCCCCTCGCCTGCCGGGCGATGTGGCGCAGCGCTTCGGCGAAGTCCTCGGCGACGCGCCGCACGGTCGCCGTGCCGTACGTCCCGGAACGGTGGTGCCAGGTGAACGCGAGGCGCCCGTCCCGCACCGCGCCGACCACCTCCAGCGGATGCGATCCGCTGTCCCGGGGATCGTGGTCCTGGCCGAAGGAGCCGTGCTCGGCGCGGACCAGGCCGCCGCCGGAGGCCGCGGGGCGGGCGTCCCACTGACCGAGGTAGTTGAAGACCACCTGGCCGTGGGCCGCGGCGCCGAGCCGCTCGCGGGCCTCGGGCGGCCCGAAGGTGCGCAGGGCCCCGAAGCCCAGCCCGTTGCCGGGCACGGAACGCAGCTGGCGGCGCACCGACTTCACCAGGGAACGCCAGTTCCGGTCGGGGCCGAGGTGGTCCGGTTCGGGTACGTGGAGGGCGACCGGGTGGATGGTGGTGAACCAGCCGACCGTGCGGGAGAGATCCACGTCGTCGAGCAGGTCCTCGCGGCCGTGCCCTTCGAGGTCGAGGCGGACCCGGTCGCTGCCGGTCCAGCGGGCCAGCGCCAGCGCCAGCGCGGCCAGGAGGACGTCGTTGACGCGGGTGCGGTAGGCGGCCGGCGCGGCCCGCAGCAGTGCCGCTGTGTCGTCCTCCCCCAGTTCGACGGTGAGCGTGCCCGCCTCCCGCGCGGTCGGATCGGGTTCGGCGGCGACCGGGAGCCGCCCGGCGGCCACGGCCTCCTCCCAGTACGGCAGTTCGTGGTCCAGGCCGCCCTCGGCGACGTGCGCCGCGAGGGCGCGGGCCCACGCACGGAAGGAGGTGGTGCGCTCCCCCAGGCTGACGGGTTCGCCGCGCACGGCCTGCCCGTAGGCGGCCTCCAGGTCGTCGGCGAGGATCCGCCAGGAGACGGCGTCCACCACCAGGTGATGGGCGACCAGGAGGACGAAGGCCGAGCCGCCGTCGGCCTGTTCGTCCGCGCCCGGGGCTTCACCTGCGGCCGCGCCGGTGAACAGGGCCGCCTTCAGCAGCGGGCCCCGGCCGAGGTCGAAGCCGGTGTGCAGGTCATCGGCGGCTCTCTCCATGGCCGTGTGGGCGTCCTTCGCCGACAGGCCCGTCAGGTCGTGGCGGGCGAGGAACCCCTGGGTCTCTCCTGGCGGCGGGTTGAACTGGTGCCAGCCGTCGGCGTCCCTGGTGAAGCGCATACGCAGCGCGTCATGGTGTTCCAGCAGGGCGTTCAGGGCCCTTTCCAGGGCGGCGGTGTCGGGGGTGCCGTCGAGTTCCAGCAGCGCCGACTGGTTGAAGTGGGTGTGGTCGGCGCGCGGTGTGGTGAGGAACCACTCCTGGATCGGGGTGAGGGGGACCGTGCCGGTCGCCGGTCCGTCACCGGTGTGCTGGGGTGCGGCGCCGACCACGGTGGCCAGTTCGGCGACGGTCTGGTGGGTGAACAGGTCCCGGGTGGCCAGGTGCAGGCCCTCGCGCCGCAGCCGGGACACCACCTGCATGCTCAGGATGGAGTCGCCGCCGAGGTGGAAGAAGTTGTCGTCCACGCCGATGTCCTCCACGCCGAGGACGTCCGTCCAGACACGGGCGATACGGCGTTCGGTGTCCGTACGGGGTGCGGTGCGCGGGCCGGCGGCGGTGTGCGCGGGGCCGGGCGCGGGCAGGGCGCGCCGGTCCGTCTTGCCGTTGGGGGTCAGCGGCAGCCGCTGAAGCGGCACGAACACGGCCGGGACCATGTGCGGCGGCAGCAGCCCGGCGAGGTGCTCGCGCAGCGCGGCGACGGGCAGCCCGCCGAGGCTCTCCTCCCCGCCCTTCTCGCCGCTTTCGTCGGCGCTCTCGTCAGCGCTCTCGTCGGCGGGGACCACGTACGCCACCAGCCGTCCGGGACCCTCGGACGGCTGTCCGCCGGGACCGTCGGTGCGTACCACGACGACCGCGTCACGCACGTGCGGGCTGCGGCGCAGCGCGCTCTCGGTCTCCCCCGGCTCGATCCGGAAGCCGCGCAGCTTGATCTGGTCGTCCGCGCGCCCGACGAAGCGCAGGTCGCCCCCGGCACCCCAGCGCACCAGGTCGCCGGTGCGGTACATGCGGTCTCCCGCCGCGCCGAACGGGTCCGCGACGAAGCGCCGGGCGGTCAGGCCCGGCCGGCCGAGGTAGCCGCGGGCCAGGCCCGGCCCCGCCACGTACAGCTCCCCCGTCACGCCGGGCGGGACGGGCCGCAGGGCCGCGTCGAGGACGTACACGCGGGTGGCGCCGGCCGGACGGCCGATCGGCGGGGCCTCGCCCCCGGGGCTCAGCGGGCCGGTCCAGGTGGCGACCACGGTGGCCTCGGTGGGCCCGTAGGAGTTGATCATGCGGCGGCCGGGCGCCCACCGTTCCACGAGGTCGGACGGGCAGGCCTCGGCGCCGACGATCAGGGTTCGCAGGTGGGGCAGGGTGCCGGAGGTCTCCGGCGCCAGGGTGGCCAGCGCGGCCGGCGGGATCAGGGTGTGGCTGATGCGGCGTTCGGCGAGCACCTCGGCCAGCCGTTCGCCGACCAGCGGCCCCTCCTCCCCCGTCACCAGGGCGGCACCGCTGAGCAGGGAGACGCACAGTTCGAGGACGGAGGCGTCGAAGCTGGGCGAGGCGAACTGGAGCACCCGGTCGCCGGGGCCCGCCGCGTACCGCTCGGCGGCGGCCGTGGCGAAGCCCGCCAGGCCGCAGTGGGTCACCACCACGCCCTTGGGGGTGCCGGTGGATCCGGAGGTGTAGATGACGTACGCGGGATGGTCGGCGGTGAGGGCGGTGGTGCGGTCGGTGTCGGTGGGCGCGGTGTCGGGGCCGTCCGCCACCCAGACGTCCGCCGGATCCGCGAGAACCACCCGGGCGCCCGCGTCGCGCACCATGAACTCCCGCCGCTGTTCGGGGTAGTCGGGGTCGACGGGCAGGAAGGCGCCGCCCGCCTTGGCGACGGCGAGCTGCGCCACCACCGTCTCCGCGGCGCGGGGCAGGGCGACGGCGACGATCTCCTCGGGTCCGACGCCGCGGGCGATCAGCCGGTGGGCGAGCCGGTTGGCGGCGCGGTCGAGTTCGGCGTACGACAGCTGCCGTCGCGCGTCCTCCAGCGCCACGGCGTCGGGGGTGTCCGCCGCCTGCCGTTCGAACAGCTCGGGCAGCGTCGCCGCCGGGACCGGCCGGGCGGTGCCCCGTCCCTGGTCCAGCAAGGCCTTGAGGTCCTCGTCGGAGGCGAGCGGCAGGGCGCCGAGGGGGCGGTGCGGGTCGTCGGCCACGGCGGTCAGCAGGGTGGTGAGCTGGTCGGCCAGGTGCCCGGCGGTGGCCGCGTCGAACAGGTCGGTGTTGTAGGTGAGCAGGCCGTGCAGTGCGCCGGATTCCGTCTCGGCGAACTCCAGGGTGAGGTCGAACGCGGCGTGCTGGAGCTCCGTCTCGACGCCGGACACCTCCAGGCCTGGCAGATCGAGAGCGGCGGCCGGGGTGTTCTGGAGGACGACCATCACCTGGAAGAGCGGGGTGCGGCTGGTGTCGCGCACCGGTCGCACCTCGTCCACCACCTGCTCGAACGGCACCTCCTGGTGGGCGAAGGCGTCCAGCACGGTCCGCCGGACGTCGTCGAGGAACTCGGGGAAGGGACGGTCGGCGTCGACGTGCGAGCGCAGCACCAACGTGTTGACGAAGAACCCGATCAGCTGCTGGATCTCGGCCTGCTCGCGTCCCGAGGTGACGGTGCCGACGGTGATGTCCCGCCCGCCGCTCAGCCGGGCGAGGAAGGTCTGCGCGGCGGCGACCAGCGTGGTGAAGAGGGTGGCTCCGCGGTCCCGGCCGACCTGCGCGAGGCGGCGGGCGGTGCGGGGCGGCAGGGCGAGCGGGGCGGTCGCACCGGACCGGGTGCGGATCGGCGGGCGGGGCCGGTCGGTGGGCAGGTCCAACGGTTCGATGCCGGCCAACTGCTCTTTCCAGTAGGCCAGTTGTCGCTCGCTGCCGCTGGTGGTGCGCTGCCACTGGGCGTAGTCGGCGTACTGGACCGGCAGTGCCGGCAGTGGCCCGGTGGCCGGGTCCAGCTCGGCCCGGTACAGGTGGGCGAGGTCGCCGGTGAGGACGGCGGTCGACCAGCCGTCGGTGACGATGTGGTGCAGCGTGAGGGTCAGGACGTGCTCGTCGTCGGCCAGTCGGATCAGGCCGGTCCGCAGCAGGGGGCCCTCGCGCAGGTCGAACGGGCGGGCGCGGTCGGCCGCGAGCAGCTCCTCCAGGCGGGCTGTGCGGTCGCCCTCGGGCAGCTGGGACAGGTCGTCGAGCGGCAGCGGCACCTGCCGCGGCGGATGGACGATCTGCACGCCCTGGCCGTCCACCGTGTCGAAGGTGGTACGCAGCGACTCGTGCCGGGCCACCAGCTCGCCCAGCGCCGCCGCGAGGGCCCGGGGGTCGAGCCGGCCGCGCAGGCGCAGTGCCAGGGCGGTGACGTACTCGGTGCCGCCGGGCGCGAACTCCTCCAGGAACCACAGGCGTTGCTGCGCGTACGACATCGGTGCCGTCGCGTCCCGGTCCACCGGCACGATGGCGGGACGGGTCTCCTCGGCGGTCCGGTCCCCGGTGAGCAGCGCGGCGAGTGCGGCGGGCGTGGGATGGGTGAACACGGCGCGTGGGGAGAGGGTGGTGCCGAACTCCTCGGCCAGGCGGGAGGCGAGGCGGATGCTGAGGATGGAATCACCGCCCAGCGCGAAGAAGTCGTCGCTCACGCCGAGGGGTTGTCCGCCGAGCACCTCCGCGAAGACGTCCACGGTACGGCGTTCGGCCTCGGTGCGCGGTGCGCGGTGTGTGCCCCGTCCCGCGCCGGCGTCCGGCTCCGGTGCCGGGAGGGCCGCCTGGTCCACCTTGCCGTTGCCGCTCAGCGGGAGCGCCGTCAGCGCGACGAACGCGGAGGGCACCAGGTAGTCGGGGAGCGTGCGGCGGGCGTGTGCGCGCAGCTCCTTTGGGTGGTCCGCGGCCGGGCCGACGACGTAGGCGACCAGGCGGCGGGCGCCGGGCCGGTCCTCGCGGGCCACCACCGCCACGTCCACGACACCGGCGTGGGCCGCCAGGGCGGCCGCCACCTCGCCGGGCTCCACCCGGAAGCCGCGGATCTTCACCTGGTCGTCGGCGCGGCCCAGGAACTCGGCCGTGCCGTCCGGGCGGCGCCGGGCCAGGTCACCGGTGCGGTACATCCGGGCTCCGGGCGGGCCGGACGGGTCCGCGAGGAAGCGGCGGGCGCTCTCGCCCGGACGGCCCAGGTAGCCGCGTGCCACGCCCTCGCCGGCGACGTACAGCTCGCCCGCGCAGCCCGGCGGGACGGGACGCATCCGGGCGTCCAGGACGTGGACCCGCTTGTCGTCCAGGGGCCGGCCGATGGGCACGGTCTCGGGTACGGCCGTCGCATCGCCGAGCGCGTGGGCGGTGGCGAAGGTCGTGGTCTCGGTCGGGCCGTAGCCGTCCACGACGGTCAGGCCGGGGCAGGCGGCCAGCACCCGGCGCACGGCCGCCGCGGGGACCACGTCGCCGCCGGTCCACACCTGGCGCAGGCCCGCGAAGCAGTCCGGCGCGTCCTGGGCCAGGAGGCGGAAGAGGCCCGCCGTCAGCCACAGGGCGGTCAGCCCCGTGCCGCCGGTCAGCCGCCGCAGCAGGGCCGCGTCCACCGTCTCCCCGGGGGCCACGACCACGCAGCCGCCGGTGAGCAGGGGCGCCCACACCTCGAAGGTGGCGGCGTCGAAGGCGACCGGCGAGTGCAGCAGCACGCGGGCGCACACCCCGTCGGCGAACCGGCTGTCGGTGGCCAGGGACGCCACATCGCGGTGGCGTACCGCCACGGCCTTGGGCACTCCGGTGGATCCGGAGGTGAACATGACGTAGGCCAGCCGGTCGGGATCCGCCGGTACGGCGGCGGGGCCCGGCCAGGGAGCGTGGCGCGCCGCGGTGACGTCCTCGGCGGTGAGGCGGGCCCTGACGCCCGCCTGCGTGAGCATCGCCCGGCGCCGCTCCTCGGGGGCGCGGGTGTCGATCGGCACGTAGGCGCCGCCCGCCTTGAGGACCGCGAGCTGGGCGGCGACGAGTTCGGCGCCGCGGTCCATGAGCAGGGCCACCCCGTCCTCGGCGGCCAGACCGTCCGCGAGCAGGCGGGACGCCACGCGGTCGGACCAGTCGGCGAGTTCGCGGTAGGTCACCCGCCGGTCGCCGTCGTCCAGCGCGAGGGCGTGGGGGGTGCGGCGGGCCTGCTCGGCGAACAGGTCCACCGGGCTGCGCGGCTCCGCCCGGCGGGCGGTGGTGTGCCACTCCGCCAGCAGCCGCCGGTCCTCGGCGGTGAGCGGTTCGAGGTCGCCGACGTCACCGTCGAGGCCGTCGGCGAACCGTGTGAGCAGGACGGCCAGGCGAGCCGTCGCTTGTTCCACCGTGGCGCGGTCGAAGAAGGCGGGGTCGTAGGCCAGGTCGAAGCCGAGCCGGTCGGTCAGGTGGGCGCGCAGGCACAGCGGGAAGGTGGTGGCGTCGTCGGCCCGCACCTCCGCCACGCCCACGCCGGTCCGGGCGGCGGCCGACTCGTCGACCGGGTAGTTCTCGAACACCACCATGCTGTCGAACAGGGCTTCTCTGGGCGGGACGCCGGTGAGCGCCTGGACGCGGGCGAGGGAGAGGAAGTCGAAGCGCCGGTCCTCGCTCTGCCGCTCCTGAAGGCCGCGCAGCCAGGGCAGGACGCCGTCGCCCCGGACCCGTACCCGGGTGGGCACGGTGTTGATGAACATGCCGATCATGGTGTCGACGCCGGGCAGTTCGGCGGGACGGCCGGAGACGGTCGTGCCGAACACGACGTCGTCGCGTCCGCTGTAGCGGGCCAGGAGCAGCGCCCAGGCGGCCTGCACCACGGTGTTGACGGTCAGTCCGCCGCGGGCCGCCGTCTCCCGCAGCCGCCGTGACACGTCCGCGTCCAGCTCGTGGTGGACGGACTCGGCGGAGCGGGCCCGGTGTGCCTCGGCGGGGGTGCGGTCGTACGGCAGCGGGGTGCGCTCGGTGAAGCCGGCGAGGGCGTCGGCCCAGTGGCGTTCGGCCGTCCCTCCGTCGGCGTCCTGCTCGCGCAGCCAGTGCAGGAAGTCCGCGAACGGCCGCCGCGCGGGCGGTGCGGTGTCCTGGCCGCCGGTGAGCGCGGCGTACCGCTCGCACACTTCGGTGAGCAGCTGCCCGGAGCTCCAGCCGTCCAGGATCAGGTGGTGGGACGACCACAGCAGCAGGATCTCGTCGTCGGGCAGGGCGGCCAGTGAGATCCGGGTGAGCGGCGCGGCGGTCAGCTCCATGCCCGCCGCGCGGTCCTCGGCGAGCAGCTGGTCGGTCGCCTCCGCCCGCTGTCCGGGCGTCAGCCCGCGCCAGTCCAGGTGGGTGACGGGCAGCTCCACGCGGTGGTGGACGACCTGGACGGGGTGCGGCAGGCCCTGCCAGTGGACGCTGGTGCGCAGGGCCGGGGTGCGGTCGGCGACCTGCTGCCAGGCCGTCGCGAACGCCCTGGGATCGGCCACTCCGGTCAGCCGGACCGCCGTACGGTCGAAGTAGGCGCCGGCCGTGTCGACGAGGCCGTGGAAGAGCATGCCGGACTGCAGGGGCGTCAGCGGCAGGACGTCCGCCACCTGCCGTCCGTCGCCCACCAGCCGGTCGAGCTGCTCCTGGGTGAGGCCGGCGAGGGGGAAGTCGGAGGGGGTGCGGCCGCCCGCGTCCGGGTCGGCGCAGTGCGCCACGATGTCGCGGAGCGCCGCGCACATCTGTTCGGCCAGCTGCCGCACGGTGGACTCGTCGTAGACGGCGCTCGGGTAGGTCCAGCCGAGTTCGAGCCGGCCGTCCTGGACCACGCCCGTGATGTCCAGGAGGTAGGGGCGGGTCTCGTCCGGGTCGGTGTCGCGGCCGGCCGGCGGGAGCGCGGCCCTGAACAGGCCGTCCCCGGTGCCGCTGCCGGCGTCCCAGCGGCCGTGGTAGTTGAAGCCGACCTGCGGCGGCGGGGTGTCGGCGAGCGGGCTGCCGGGCAGCAGGTGGCGCAGGGCGCCGTGACTGAGGCCGTGCAGCGGCACCGCGCGCAGCTGCTCCTTCACCGACCGCAGGGTGGCGCGCCAGCCGGCGTCGGGCACGGTGGTCAGGGCGAGGGGGAACTCCGCGGTGAACCAGCCCACGGTCCGCGACAGGTCCAGGTCGTCGAAGAGGTCTTCCCGGCCGTGCCCTTCCACCCCGACGAGGACCGTGTCGCGCTCGCACCAGCGGGCCAGGGTGCGGCCGAGAGCGCTGAGCAGGACGTCGTTGACCTGGGTGCGGTAGACGTCGGGGACCTGGCGCAGCAGCGCCTGTGTCTCCTCGGGCGCCAGCGACACGGTGACGGTGGCGGCGGTGCCGTGGGTGTTGGCGCCGGGCCGGCCGGCGGGCAGGGCGGCCGGGGCGGCGGCGGTGCGGGTCCAGTGGGCCAGGTCGGCGTCCAGGGCGCCGGATCGCGTGTGCTGTTCCAGCCGCGCCGCCCAGTGGCCGAACGCGGTGCTCACCGGCGGGAGTTCGGCGGGCCGCCCGGCCGCGGCGGCGCAGTGGGCGGTCTCCAGGTCGCCGAGCAGGATGCGCCAGGAGACGCCGTCGACGACCAGGTGATGCACGGTGATCAGCAGCTGCGCGGGGTGTTCCGGGCCCCGGTCGAAGAGCAGGACGCGGACGACGCGGCCCGCGGTGGGGTCGAGTGAGCCCTGTGCCGCGTCCGCGGCTCGCTGCACCTCCGCCTCCAGTGCCGGGGCGTCGGGGTGGGCCACGGTGTGGCGGGTGAACACGCCGTCCGGCGCCTGCGGCAGCACCTCCTGGCGCCAGCCGTCGCCGGTCTGCCGGAACCGGGTGCGCAGGGCCGGATGGTGGCGGACGAGGGCGTCGACCGCCTGTTCCAACGCCGACAGGTCGGTGGCGGCGGCCAGTTCGAGGCGCTGGGTCATGGTGAAGCGCAGCGCGTCGCCGGGGCGGCGGCCGTCGAGGTACCAGCGCTGGATGGGCGTCAACGGTGCCTCGGCGGGCGGGCTGTCGTCCGTGCCGACCGCCGGCCGTGGCGCCGACTCGGCGACCCGCAGGGCGAGTTCGGCGATCGTCTGGTGGCGGAAGACGTCCTTCGTGGTCAGTGCGAGGCCCGCCCGGCGGGCGCGGGAGACGATCTGGATGCTGAGGATCGAATCACCGCCCAGCGCGAAGAAGTTGTCCCGGGCGCCCACCCGTTCCACGCCCAGCACCTCGGCCCAGATGGCGGCCAGTCGCTCCTCGGCTCCGGGCCGGGGTGCCACGTACGGTGTGCTGCTGTCGGGCTGGACGGGCGGGGCGGGCAGGGCGCGGCGGTCGGTCTTGCCGCTGCTGGTGCGCGGTATCCGCGTCAGCGGCACGAACGCGGCGGGCACCATGTGGTCCGGCAGGGTCCGCCGCAGCCGCACCCGCAGTTCGTCGGCGGAAGGAGGCCGCTCACCGACGGGCACCACGTACGCCACCAGCATGGCGCGCCCGGCGTGTTCGCGGGCGGCCACGGCGGCGTCGGTGACCTCCGGCAGGGCGAGCAGGGCCGCCTCCACCTCACCGGGCTCGATGCGGAAACCGCGGATCTTGATCTGCTCGTCGGCCCGGCCCAGGAACTCCAGCAGCCCGGACGTGTCCCAGCGGGCGCGGTCGCCGGTGCGGTACATCCGCTCCCCCGGCGCCCCGAACGGATCGGCGAGGAAACGGGCGGCGGTCAGGCCAGGCCGGTTCAGGTAGCCGCGGGCGACCTGCGCCCCGGCGAGGTACAGCTCGCCGGGCACACCGGGCGGGACCGGGCGCAGCGCGCCGTCGAGGACGTAGGCGCGCAGGTTGCGGCCGGGGCGGCCGATGACGGGGCGGCCGGGCCGGTCGGCGCAGCGGCCGTAGACGGCGTCGACGGTGGTCTCGGTGGGGCCGTACATGTTGTACGCGGTGACACCGAAGTCGGCCTGCGCCGCGCAGAGTTCGGCCCAGGTGTCGGGGCCGACCGCCTCGCCGCCCACCAGCAGCAGGCGCGGGTGGTGACGGCCGGGGGCGAGGAGTCCGGCGGCGGTGAGTTCGCGCAGGAAGGACGGGGTGACGTTCACCAGGTCCAGTTCCCGCCGGTCCACCTGGGCGCAGAACGCCTCCGGGTCCAGGCGTACGTCCTCGTCGACGAGGTGGACCTCCTGGCCGAGGGCGAGCAGCAGCGGCCCCTCCCAGGAGGTGTCGAAGGAGAACGAGGCGCTGAGCGCGGCCTTGAGCCGGCGCCCGTCGGCGGTGTGCGGGGCGACGAGTCCTTCCCGGTGGTCGTGGCAGAGGTTGACCAGGTGGCGGTGTTCCACGGTGACGCCCTTGGGACGGCCGGTGGAGCCGGAGGTGTAGATGATGTAGGCCGCGCTGTCCGGGTGCAGCGGGGCGAGCCGGTCGGCGTCGGTGGGGTCGTGGGCGGGCCGTCGGTCCCAGGGCGTCTCGCGCAGGGCGTCGGCCGTCAGGACCGTGTGCGGCGCGGCGTCCGCGAGGAGGAACGCGACGCGCTCCTCGGGGAGGTCCGGGTCGAGGCACAGCAGGGTGCCGCCCGCCTTGAGCACGGCGAACACGGCCACCAGCAGTTCCGAGGTGCGCGGCAGCCGCACGGCGACCACGCGCTCCGGGCCGACGCCCAGGGTGATGAGGTGGTGGGCGAGCCGGTTGGCGCGCTCGTTCAGGGCGGCGAAGGTGAGCGTTTCGTCCCGGGCCACCAGGGCGGTCGCGTACGGCGTGCGCGCCGCCTGCGTTTCGAACAGGGCGGGGAAGGCGGTGGCCGCCGCGGGCAGGTGGCCGCCCTGCCACTCGTCGAGCACCTGACGCTGTTCGGCGGCCGTCAGCAACGGCAGCGCGCGGGCGTCCCGGTGCGGATCCTCGGCCGCCGCCTCCAGCAGCAACCGCAGCCGTGCGGCGAGGCGTTCGGCGGTGTCGGGGTCGAACAGGCCGGTGTCGTACTCCAGGTAGCCGGTGACGCCGCCGTCGCTCTCGACGAAGTCGAAGGCGAGGTCGTAGGCGGCGTGCCGGACCGGCGGCGTGAGCGGTTCGACGGTCAGCCCCGGCAGACCGGGGACCTGGGCGCCCAGGTTGTGCAGTGCCACCATCACCTGGAACAAGGGGGTGCGGCTGGTGTCCCGTTCGGGCTGGAGGGCGTCCACCAGCTTCTCGAACGGCACCTCCTGGTGGGCGAACGCGTCCAGCACGGTGGAGCGGACCCGTTCCAGCAGGGCGCGGAACGACAGGCCGGCCTCCACCCGGTTGCGCAGCACGAGGGTGTTGACGAACATGCCGACCACGTCGTGGAGTTCGGGCCGCTCCCGGCCCGCCGTGACCGTGCCGACGGCGATGTCCTCCTGGTCCGCCCAGCGGGAGAGGAGGACCGTGCAGGCCGTCAGCAGGGTCATGTAGAGGGTGGCGTCGGCCTCGCGGCCCGTCTCGCGCAGCCGCTCGGTGAGCGGAGCGGGCAGGGTGAAGGTCACCAGTGCGCCTTCGCGGGTGCGGACGGCGGGGCGCGGCCGGTCGGTGGGCGGCTCCAGCGGGGTGATGCCGTCCAGGGTGTCCCGCCAGTAGGCGAGTTGCTTGTCCACGTGATCGGTGCGGGCACGCTGCCACACGGCGTGGTCCGCGTACCGGACGGGCAGGTGCGGCAGCCGGGGCGCGCGGCCCTCCAGGGCGGCCGCGTACAGCTCGCCCAGGTCCCGGCCGAGCACGCCGACGGACCAGCCGTCGGTCACGATGTGGTGCACGGCCAGGACCAGCACGTGCTCGTCGTCGGCCAGGCGCACCAGACGCGCCCGCAGCAGCGGTCCGGTGCTCAGGTCGAACGGGAGGGCGGCCTCGCGTTCTACGAGGGCGTCCAGCCGGTCGCGGGCGCCGGTGAGGTCGTCCAGCGGCAGCTCCACCGGGTACGGCGGGTGCACGATCTGCCGTGCCTGGCCGTCCTGTTCGGTGAACGTGGTGCGCAGCGCCTCGTGCCGGGCCACCAGGCCGCAGAGGGCGGCGCGCAGGGCGGTCTCGTCGAGCGGACCGCGCAGCCGCAGCACGGACAGCGTCGTGTACTCGGTGCTGCCCGGCTCGAAGCGGTCGAGGAACCACAGCCGCTGCTGGGCGTACGACAGCGGCGCCGGAGTGCCGGGATCGGCGGCCGGGATGACGTCGGCCGGTGTGCCGCCGTTCTCCGCCGGGTCACCGAGAGCCGCGGCCAGGGCGGACACCGTGGGGTGGGTGAACAGCAGCCGGGGCGAGACGTCCGTGCCGAAGGCGGCGCGCAGCCGTGAGACGACGCGGACGGCGAGGATCGAGTCACCGCCGAGGGCGAAGAAGTCGTCGTCGGCTGTCACCTCGCCGGTGTCGAGCACGTCCGTCCAGGCGGCGGCGACGGCCCGCTCGGCGGGGGTGCGCGGCGCGCGGCGCTCGGTGCTTGTGGCGAACCCGTCGGGTCCGGGGGCGGGCAGCGCGCGCCGGTCGAGCTTGCCGTTGACGGTCAGCGGCAGGGCCGCCATCGGCACGTAGGCGGCGGGCACCATGTGCGCGGGCAGCGACCGCTCCAGGTGGGCGCGGAGTTCGGCGGCTGACGGCGGCTCGGCGCCGGCGCGGCCGACGACATGGGCCACCAGCCGCCGGGTTCCGGAGCCGTCCTCGTGGACACTGACCGCCGCCTCCCCGATGCCGGGGTGGGTGTGCAGAGCCGCCTCGATCTCGCCGGGTTCGATGCGGTAGCCGCGGATCTTCACCTGCTGGTCGGCTCGGCCCAGGTACTCCAGTGTGCCGTCGGCCCGCCGTCGGGCCCGGTCGCCGGTGCGGTACATCCGCGTCCCCGGCACGCCGAACGGATCGGCGAGGAAACGCGTCGCGGTCAGACCGGGCCGGCCCAGGTAGCCCCGCGCCAGGCCCTCCCCCGCCACGTACATCTCGCCCACGGCTCCCGGCGGTACGGGGGCCAGGGCGTCGTCGAGGACGTGGACGCGCAGGTCGGGGATGCCGGTGCCGATCGGGCTCGCGGTGCCCGCGCCGGCCGTCGTGCGGTCCAGTGCCGCGTACGTGACGTGCACGGTGGTCTCGGTGATGCCGTACATGTTGACCAGGCGCGGCGCGGTGTCGGGGTGGCGGGTGTACCAGTCGGCGAGCCGGGCCACGTCCAGGGCCTCACCGCCGAAGACCACCGTGCGCAGGGCGAGCCGCGCGCCGAGTCCGGGGTGTTCGGCGTCCGCGCGGGCCAACGGGTAGAACGCGGACGGGGTCTGGCTCAGGACGGTGACCCGCTCGTCGGCGAGCAGGCGCAGGAAGTCCTCCGGAGAGCGGGCGGTGTCGTCGGGGACGACGACGAGCCGGCCGCCGTGCAGCAGGGCGCCCCACAGCTCCCAGACGGAGAAGTCGAAGGCGTAGGAGTGGAACAGCGTCCACACGTCGCTCTCGTCGAAGCCGAACCAGTGGCGGGTGCGGGTGAACAGGCGGACGACGTTGGCGTGCGGGACGACCACGCCCTTGGGGCGGCCGGTGGAGCCGGAGGTGTAGATGGCGTAGGCGGGACTCTCCGGCAGGGGGCGGCGCGGATGGTCCGGGCCGGTGGCGGGGCGGCGGGCGAGGTCGGTCCGGGTGCCCGGGTCGTCCAGGGCCACGACCGGGACGGCGGCGTCCCGTGCGCGTTCCGCGGCCTCGACGGTGGTCACCAGGGCCACCGGGGAGGCGTCGGCCAGCAGGTGGGCGACGCGTTCGGCGGGCAGCGTGGGGTCGATCGGCAGGTAGGCGGCGCCCGTCTTGAGGACCGCCAGGACGGCCACGACGAGGTCGGCCGAGCGGGGCAGGGCGAGGGCCACGAACCGCTCGGGGCCGGCGCCGGCCTCGGCCAGCCGGTGGGCGAGGCGGCCGGCCGCCGCGTCGAGCGTGGCGTAGTCGAGGCGGTCGGCGCCGCAGGTGACGGCGGTGGCGTCGGGGGTGCGGGCGGCCTGGGCCTCGAAGAGGTCCACCAGGGTCTGGGCCGGGCGGCCGTGCTCGGTGCCGTTGAGGTCGACCACCATCCGCCGCCGCTCCTCGGCCGTCGTCCACGCCAGGGCGCGCAGCGGCCGGCCGGGGTCCTCGGCGATCTCCGTGAGCAGCAGGCGGAGCCGGCCGGCGAGCGCTTGGACGGTGGCGGCGTCGAACAGGTGCGGGTCGTAGGCCAGGTCGAAGCCGAGCCGCTCGCCCTGGTAGGCGCGCAGCACCAACGGGTAGTTGGTGGCGTCCCGGGAGGTGACGTCCACCAGACGGATGTCGGAGCCGGAGGTGCGGGCCTCGTCGAAGGGGTAGTTCTCGAAGGCGACCATGCTGTGGAAGAGCGGGGTGCCGGACGGCACGTCGCTCAGGGCGGTCAGCTCGGCCAGCGAGGCGGCGGCGAACCGCCTCGACTCGGCCTGGGTGTCCTGGAGTTCGCGCAGCCAGGCGACGGCCGGGCGGTGGCCGTCCACCCGGACGCGGGTGGGCACCGTGTTGATGAACATGCCCACCATCGACTCCACGCCCGGCAGTTCCTCGGGTCGTCCGGAGACGGTGGTGCCGAACACCACGTCCGGCTCGGCGCTGTAGCGGGCCAGCAGCAGCGCCCAGGCGCCCTGCACCACGGTGTTCACGGTCAGCCCGGCATCGCGGGCGGTGCGGGCCAGCGTCGCGGACACCGCGTCGGACAGCTCGGCCGTGTGGACGTCCGTCGACCGGGCCTCGTGCGTGCCGGTCAGGGGCCGGTCGACGGGCAGCGGGGTGGGGGTGGCGAACCCGGCGAGGGCCTCGCGCCAGTGCGCCCGTGCGGCCTCGGCGTCCTGGTCGGCCAGCCAGCGCACGTAGTCGGCGAACGGACGGCGTACGGGCGGGGCCGAACCGGTTCCGGGGGTGAAGGCCGCGTGGTCTGCGGCGCTGGACGCCGCGTGGCTTCCGGCAGTGGGCGCCGTGAGGTTTCCGGCGAGCGCCGCGTGGTCTGCGGCGGTGGACGCCGCAGGGCTTCCGGCGGTGAGCGCCGCGTACTCCTCGCACACCTCGGTCAGCACCTGGGCCAGGCTCCAGCCGTCCAGGATGAGGTGGTGGGAGGTCCACAGCAGGTGCAGTCGGGTGTCGGGCAGCCGGACGAGGGTGAGCCGCATCAGCGGCGCCGCGGCGAGGTCGATGCCGCGGGCGAGGTCGTCGGCGCGGAGCCGGCCGAGACGGTCGGCGCGCTCCGCCGGGTCCATGTCCCGCCAGTCGAGCTGGGTGACCGGCACGCGGACATCGCGGTGCACGACCTGGAGCGGCACGGGCACGTCCTGCCACACCACCGAGGTTCTCAGCGCGGGCGTGCGGTCGGTGACCCGCTGCCAGGCCAGGGCGAAGGCCCGCGGGTCGGTCACGCCGTCCAGGAGCAGGGCGGCCTGGTCCACGTACACGTCGTCGGGGCCGCCGATCAGGCGGTGGAAGAGCATGCCCTCCTGGAGCGGGGTGAGCGGGAGGAGGTCCTCCACCGAGCGGCCGTCGCCCACCAGCCGGTCCACGGCGGCCTGGTCCAGGCGGGCCAGCGGGAAGTCGGAAGGGGTGCGGCCGCCCGCGTCGGGGTGGGCGCAGTGCTCGGCGATCGCGGCCAGCGCCGCCACCATGCCCTGTGCCAACTCCCGTACGGTGTCCGGGTCGTGCGCCTGGTCGCTGTAGTGCCAGGTGAGTTCCAGCTCGCCGTCGGCCACGACGGCCGAGATGTCGAGCAGATGGTCGAGGGGCGCGTCGGCGGCGATGTCCCGGCCGGGCACCTCGGCGGCCGGGGCGAAGTCCGCTCCGGCGGTCGTGTCCCACTGCCCGTGGTAGTTGAAGCACACCTGGGGCAGCGGTGTCTCCCGCAGCGCGCGGGCGGCCGGACTGGGCGAGCCCAGGCGGGCGAGCGCCTCGTAGCTCAGTCCGCGCCGGGGCACGCCCCGCAGCCGCTCCTTGACGGCCTTCAGCGTGCCGCCCCAGTCGGGGGCGGAGGGCGGTCCGGCCGGGGTGAGGGTGACGGGGTACTGGGTGGTGAACCAGCCCACTGTGCGGGACAGGTCCAGCCCCTCGTCCGGGTGCCGGCCCCCGCCGCCCCCGAGGTCCTCGCGCCCGTGGCCCTCCAGGGCGACGGTCACCCGCTCGGTGCCCGTCCAGTCGGCGAGGACCCGGCTCAGCGCGCTGAGCAGCACGTCGTTGACGCGCGTGCGGTACGCGGCGGGCACCCGGCGCAGCAGCGCCCCGGTGGTGGCGCGGTCCACCCGGGTGCGGACGGTGCGCACGGATCCGGCGAGCGGGGTCCCGGGGCGGTCGACGGGCAGCGGGGTGCGGGGCTCGGCGGCCTCGGCCGTCCAGTACGGCAGGTCGTCGTCCAGGTCGCCGGCCCGCACCCGGCGGGACAGGTGCGCGGCCCAGTCGGTGAACGGCGTCGCCACGGGCTCCAGGCGGATCGGTTCGCCCTCGGACGCCTGCCGGTAGGCCGACTCCAGATCGCCGAGGAGGATCCGCCAGGAGACGCTGTCCACGGCCAGGTGGTGCGCGGTCAGGAAGAGTTGGGGGCGCTCGCCGGGCGGGGGCAGCAGCAGGACGGCGCGCAGGAGCGCGCCGGTCTCCGGGTCCAGTGCCGCGCGGGCGGCGTCGAGGGCGGAGCGAGCGGCCGGGAGATCGGCGGCGCACGAGAGGTCGTGGCGGGTCATCAGCCCGACGGCCGGGCCCTCGCCGGGGTGCTGCCGCCAGGTGTCGCCGCTGCGGGTGAAGCGGGTGCGCAGTGCCGGGTGGTGGGCGGCCAGCGCCTCGACCGCCCGTTCCAGCGCGCCCTCGTCGACGCCGTACGGCAGGTCGAGCAGCATCGACATGCTGAACAGCCGCGGGCTGCCGTGCCGGTCGCCGTGCGTGGCGACGTACCACTCCTGGACCGGGGTCAGCGGGGCGGGCCCGTCCTCGCTCGGCCGGCGCGGCGCGGGGACCTCGGCGGTGCGCCGGGACGCGGCGGCGGCCAGGTCGGCGACGGACTGGTGGCGGAACACGTCCCGCGAGGTCAGGCGCAGGCCCGCCGCGCGGGCGCGGGAGACGGCCTGGATGCTGAGGATGGAGTCGCCGCCGAGTTCGAAGAAGTTGTCGGTGACGCCCACTCTCGCGACGCCCAGCACCTCCGCCCAGATCCCGGCCAGCGTCTCCTCGTCGGGCGTGCGCGGTGCGACGAACTCCCGCTCGCGCGGGGCCGCGTCGACGTCGGGGGCGGGCAGGGCACGGCGGTCCAGCTTGCCGCTGGTGGTCAGCGGCAGGACGTCGAGCACGGTGAACGACGAGGGCACCATGTGGTCGGGCAGGACCCGGCGGCAGGCCGCCCGCAGCTCCGAGGCGGCGGGCGCTTGCGCGCCCGGGGCGGGTACGACGTAGGCGGCCAGCCGCAGGTGGCCGTCCGCGTCCGCGACCGCGACGACGGCGGCGCCGGTGAGGTCCGGCAGGTCGAGCAGCGCCGCCTCGATCTCGCCCGGCTCGATGCGGTGGCCGCGCACCTTCACCTGGTCGTCGGCGCGTCCGAGGTAGTCGAGGCGCCCGTCGGCGGTCCAGCGGGCCAGGTCGCCCGTGCGGTACATGCGCGTCCCGGGCCGGCCGAACGGGTCGGCGAGGAAGCGCGCGGCGGTCAGCCCGGGCCGGCCCGCGTACCCGCGCGCCACCTGCTCGCCCGCCAGGTACAGCTCACCGCCGACACCGGGCGGCACCGGCTGAAGACCGTCGTCCAGGACGTAGGCGCGCACGTGCGGCAGCGGCCGGCCCACCAGCGGACGTCCGTCGCCCTCGATCCGGCAGGCGAGGGCGTCGACCGTGCACTCGGTGGGGCCGTAGAAGTTGTACGCGGCCACGTCCCGGTGGCCGGCCAGCTCCCGCCACAGGGCGGAGCCGATCGCCTCGCCGCCGAGCATCAGCACCCGCGGGTGGTGGCGCGGGTCGGTGAGCAGTCCGGCGGGCAGCAGCTGGCGCAGGTAGGACGGGGTCAGGTCGAGGAAGTCGATGCGGTGCCCGACGACGTACTCGACCAGGGCGGCGGCGTCCAGCCGGGTCGTCTCGTCGACCAGGTGCAGCGGGTGGCCGTCGGCCATCAGCAGCACGCCCTCCAGCGAGGTGTCGAAGGAGAACGACGCGGTCAGCGCCACCCGCAGCGGTCCGCCGCCCGCGTCGGCGACGAACCCTTCACGGTGCGCGGCGAGCAGGTGGGTGAGCGAGCGGTGCGTCACGGCGACGCCCTTGGGGCGGCCGGTGGAGCCGGAGGTGTAGATGACGTACGCGGTGGTGTCCGGGTCCGCAGGGCCGGCCGGGGCGGTGTCCGGCAGGGTGGCGGGCAGCGCGCGCAGGGCGGCCTCGTCCAGCAGCAGGGCGGGGCGGGCGTCGTCGAGCAGGAACCGGACGCGTTCCTCGGGCAGGGCGAGGTCGAGGGGCAGGTAGCCGGCGCCGGACTTCCACACGGCGAGCATCGCCACGATCAGGTCGGCGGTGCGCGGCAGCCGGAGCGCGACCAGGCGTTCGGGTCCGGCTCCGCGGGCGATGAGGTGGTGGGCGAGCCGGTTGGCGCGGGCGTCGAGCGTCGCGTAGTCGAGGCGGTCGTCCCCGGCGACCAGGGCGGTGGCGTGCGGGGTGCGGGCCGCCTGGCGGGCGAAGAGCTCCGGGCAGGTGAGGGCGGGGACGGGCGGCGCGGTGGCGTTCCACTCGTCCGTGACCCGGCGGGCCTGGTCCGGGGTGAGCAGGGGCAGTGTGCCCAGGGGGCGGTCCGGGGCGGTGGCCGCGCCCTCCAGGACGCGCAGCAGCTGGTCGGCCATCCGCTGGGCGGTGGCGGTGTCGAACAGGTCGGTGCGGTACTCCAGGAGGCCGGTCAGGCACTCCCCGCCCGGGCCGTCGGGGACGAACTCCACGCTGAGGTCGAAGGTGGCCGCCTGCCGGTCCACGGCGACCGGGGAGGCGGCCAGGCCGCGGAGGGCGGGCGCGGTGGGCGGGGCCGGGTGCAGCAGGACCATCACGTCGAACAGGGGGTTGCGGCCCGCCTCGCGGGTCGTGCCCACGGCCTCCACCAGCCGCTCGAACGGGGTGTCGCCGTGCGCGAAGGCGTCGTTGACGGTGGTCGCGGCGGCCCCGAGCAGGTCACGGAAGGAGCCGGTGGTGTCGACGGGGGTGCGCAGGACGACGGTGTTGGCGAAGAACCCGACGGCGCGTTCCAGGTCGGTGCGGGAGCGTCCCGGGGTCAGGGAGCCGACGGTGATGTCGTCCTGCCCGGACCAGCGGGCCAGCAGGGCCTGGCAGGCGGCGACCAGCGAGGCGAACAGGGTGGTGTGCTGCTCGGCCGCCAGCTCGCGCAGCCGTGCGGTGACGTCCGCGGGCACGGTGAAGGTGTGCACGGCTCCGGCCCCGGACTCCTCCCCGTCGCGGGGGCGGTCCAGTGGCAGCCGCGGCGGCACCGCACCGGACAACTGCTGTGTCCAGTACGTGAGTTCGCGCTCCAGGCGGGGGCCGGAGAGCTGTTCGCGCTGCCAGACCGCGAAGTCCGGGTACTGCGTCGCCACCGGCTTCAGCTCCGGCACCGCACCCCGGGCCAGGGCGTCGTAGGCGGTGCACAGTTCCTCCAGCAGGACGCCCATCGACCAGCCGTCGGTAATGATGTGATGGGCCGTCAGCACGAGGGTGTGCGCGGTGTCCGACTCGCGCAGGAGCAGGGCGCGCAGGAGCGGGCCGGAGCTCAGGTCGAAGGGGCGCTCGTACTCGGCGAGCAGGGCGCTCTCCAGGGCGTGCGGCGGTGTGTCGGTCACCGGCAGCGGCACCGGGGCCGCCGGCCGCACCCTCTGCGCGGGCCGTCCGTCGCTCTCCTCGAAGGTGGTGCGCAGCGCCTCGTGCCGCTCCACGACGGTGTCCAGCGCGCGGTTGAGGACGGTGGGCTCCAGCGGGCCCGTCAGGCGCAGGGCGACGGCGCTGTTGTAGCGGGAGTCGCCGGGGCGCAGCCGGTCCAGGAACCACAGCCGCTGCTGGGCGAAGGACAGCGGCAGCGGCCGCGAGCGGTCGGCGCGCGGGATGCCCTGGCGTGCGGCGGCGGCCCGGCCGGCGAGCCGGCGGCGCATCGCCTCCTGGAGGTCCTGGGGCAGGGCCTTGGTGCGGTCTCGCTTCGAAGACGTCATGGTCTGCCGGTCCTCACCGTTCGTCGTGGTCGCTGTCGCCGCGTGCGGCGTCTTCGAGTTCGCTGAGCACCTGTTCCTCCACCAGGTCCGCCAGGGCGGCGACCGTGCGGTGGACCAGGACGTCGCGGGGCGTGAGGGTCACGCCGAAGGCGTCGTTGGCCCGGGAGGCGATGAGCAGGGCGCGCAGGGAGTCGCCGCCGAGGTCGAAGTAGTCGTCCTCCGCGCCGACGGGCGTGTGCAGGGCCTCTTCCCAGAAGGCGGCCAGCACCTCCTCGGTGGCGGTGCGGGGAGCGATGTGCTCCGCCGTGCGCGGCGCGTCCGGTGCGGGCGCGGGAAGGGCGGTCCGGTCGGTCTTGCCGTTCTCGGTGAGCGGGAAGCGGTCGAGGACCACGTACGCCGTGGGCACCATGGCGCCGGGCAGGGTGGCGGCGGCCAGTGCCCGCAGTTCGGCGGCGGTGGGTGCTTCGGCGCCGGGTGCGCGCAGCAGGTGGGCGACCAGGCGCGGCAGCCCCGGTTCGTCCTCCCGGACGCTCACCACGGCGTCCAGCACGGCCGGGTGGCGCACGAGCGTGGCCTCGACCTCGCCCGCCTCGATGCGGTGGCCGCGCAGTTTGAGCTGGTGGTCGGTGCGGCCCAGGTAGTGCAGTTCGCCGCGGGCGTCGCGCCGTACGAGGTCGCCGGTGCGGTACATGCGGGTGCCGGGCGGCCCGAACGGGTCGGCGGTGAACCGGGTCGCGGTCAGGCCGGGCCGGCCCAGGTAGCCGCGGGCCAGCGCCGGTCCGCTCAGCCACAGTTCGCCCGGCACGCCGTCGGGGACCGGCCGCAGCCGGGCGTCCAGGACGTAGGCGCCGGTGGCGGGCAGCGGGCGGCCGATGGGCGGGGCGGTGCCGTCCGCCTCCAGCGGATCGGACCAGGTGGCGACGACGGTGGCCTCGGTGGGCCCGTAGGAGTTGACCAGGCGGTGGTGCGGGGCCCAGCGGGCGACCAGGTCGGCGCCGCACGCGTCGGCGCCGACGGTCAGGGTCTTCAGGTCGGGCAGGGTGCCGGGGGTGTCCGGCGGCAGGGTGGCGAGCGCCGCCGGGGGCAGCAGGGTGTGGGTGATGCGCTCCTCGCGCAGCACGTCGGCGAGTTCGGCGCCGAGCAGCGGGCCGGGCCGGGGAACGACCAGGCGGGCGCCCTGCGGCAGGGACATGCACAGCTCCAGCACCGAGGCGTCGAAGCTGGGGGTGGCGAACGCCAGCACCCGGTCGCCGGGCGCCACTCGGTAGTGCGCTGCCTCGGCGGCGGCGAAGGCCGCCAGGCCCCGGTGGGTGACCACCACGCCCTTGGGGGTGCCGGTGGAGCCGGAGGTGTAGATGATGTAGGCCGCGTCGTCCAGGTCCAGCGGGCGGGCGCGGTCGGCGTCGGTGGGCCGGTGGCCGGGTGTGCCGTCCGGCGGTGCCGTGAGCAGGGCGGCCACCTCGGCGGCGTCGAGGGTGACGGCGGGCGCCGCGTCCCGCAGCATCGCCGCGACCCGCTCCGGAGGGTAGTCGGGATCCACCGGCAGGAACGCGGCGCCGGTCTTGGCCACCGCCAGCTGGGCGAGGATCATCTCCGCCGAGCGCGGCAGGACCAGGGCGACGAGGGTGCCGGGGCCCGCGCCGCGCGCGATGAGCCGGTGCGCCAGACGGTTGGCCCGCGTCTCCGTCTCGGCGAAGGTCAGTGACAGGCCGGGTGCGCTCACGGCGGGGGCTGTCGGCCGGCGGTCCACCGCGGCCTCGATCAGGGCGGGCAGGGTCGCCGGGGGCACCGGTGCGAGCTGCGGGCGGGCGGGGCCGCGCAGCAGCCGTGCCCGTTCCTCCGGCGGCAGGGTGTCGAGCGCGTCCAGGCGGTCAGCGTCCGTGCAGGCCGCGAGCTCACCCAGGGTGTGCAGGAGCTGGGCGGCCAGGGAGCGCGCGGTGCTCGCGTCGAAGTGGCGCGGGTCGTAGCCGAGTTCGACGCCGAGCCGTTCGCCGGGTGAGATCACCACGGTGAGCGGGTAGTTGGTGGCCTCCCGGGCGTCGAGGTCGCGTACGTGGACGCCGTGGGCGCCGGCCGTGGCGTCGCCGACCGGGTAGTTCTCGAAGACCAGCAGACTGTCGAACATCGGCGTCCCGGCCGGCAGGCCGCTCCACGCCTGGAGGTCGGTCAGGGGCACGTGGTCGAAGCGGCGGTCCTCCGCCCGCGCGGCCTGGGTGTCCCGCAGCCAGGCGTCGCAGGACGCGCCGCCGTCCACGGTGACGCGGGCGGGCAGGGTGGTGATGAACAGGCCGGTGATGGTGTCGGCGCCGGGCAGGTCGGCGGGCCGCCCGGAGACGGTGGTGCCGAAGCACACCTCCCGCTCCCCGCTCCAGCGCGACAGCAGCAGTGCCCAGGCGCCCTGCGCGACGGTGTTGAGGGTCAGGCGGCCCCGGCGGGCGAAGTCCTCCAGCCGCTTGGTCTCCTCCGTTCCCAGCCACTGGGACAGCCAGGTGCCGGAGCGGGCCGCGGAGCTCTGGGCGGGCCTGCGGTCGTAGGGCAGCGGCGTGGGGGCCCTCAGGTCCGCGAGGACGCTCCTCCAGTGCTCCTCGGCCGGCGCGGTGTCCCGGGCGGCGAGCCAGGCGGCGTAGTCGGCGAACGGGCGGCGGTCCGGCAGCCGGGGTTCCTCGCCCCGGGCGAGCGCCGCCTGGGCGGTCATCGCGTCCGCGAGCACGTGGAAGACGCTCCAGCCGTCCAGCAGGACGTGGTGGAAGGTCCACAGGACCCGTACCTGGTCCGGGCCGAGCCGGATCAGGGCCAGGCGCAGCAGCGGGGCCCGGTCCAGTGCCAGGCCGCGGGACTTGTCCTCGGCGAGCAGCCGCTCCAGTGCCGCGTCGCGCCCGGCCGGGGCCAGGGCGGACCAGTCGTGCTCGGTGACCGGCAGGACCGCCGTGCGGTGGACGGCCTGGAGGGGGACGGGGACGCCGCTGAGCACCACGGTGGTGCGCAGGACGGGGGTGCGGTCGACCACGTGCTGGAAGGCGGCGGCGAGCAGGCGCGGGTCGCGCACCCCGTCCACGACGAACGTGATCTGCTCGACGTACATGCCCTGCCCGGGTGCGTCCAGCCCGTGCACGACCATGCCGCTCTGGGTGGGGGTGAGCGGGTACAGGTCGACGATGTCACGGCCGGTACCCACCAGCCGGTCCACCGCCGTCTGGTCCAGCGGTGCCAGCGGGAAGTCCGACGGGGTACGGCCCCCGGCGCCGGGCTCGGCGCAGTGCCGCACGATGTGCCGCAGTTCGTCGGCCAGTTCGGCGGCCAGCCGGGCCACCGTCTCCTGCCGGTGCACCTCGCGCGAGTACGACCAGGTGAACTCCAGCCGCTTGTCGACGACCTGTCCGAGGACGTCGAGGAGGTGCGGCCGGTCCGCCGCACGGTCGATACCGCCGGTCAGTCCGGCGTACGGCGTGTGCAGCAGGCCGCCCGCGGTGGCGTTCCAGTCCTGCTGTCCCAGGTAGTTGAAGCCGACCTGCGGCAGTCCCGGCAGGCCGAGCCGGTCGCGGTCGGGGTGCAGGTGGCGCAGGGCGCCGTAGCCCAGTCCGCCCCTCGGCACGGCCCGCAGGATCTCCTTGACAGCCTTCAGCGCCGCCCCGGTGCCCGCGTCCCCGGGCACGTCCAGGGCGACGGGGAACATGGTGGTGAACCAGCCGACGGTACGGGCGAGGTCGACGTCGTCGAAGAGTTCCTCCCGGCCGTGGCCCTCCAGCGCGACCGTGACCCGGTCCCGGCCGGTCCAGCGGGCCAGGACCCGGCCCAGGGCGCACAGCAGGACGTCGTTGACGCGGGTGCGGTAGACGTCCGGCACGTCCTGGAGCAGCCGCCGGGTCTCCTCGCTGTCCAGGCTCACCGTCACCGTCTCCTCGCAGGCGGCGGTGTTGGCTCCGGTGAGGTCGGTCGGCAGGGGCGCGGAGTCGGCGGACAGGGCCTGCCAGTGGGCGAGTTCGTCGTCGAAGCCGCCGGACGCGGTGTGCGCGGTCAGGCGCTGCGACCACGCCCGGAAGGAGGTGGTCTTCGCCCCGAGGTCCGCCCGCTCGCCGGCGCGCAGCGCCCGGTAGGCGGTCTCCAGGTCCTCCAGGAGGATCCGCCAGGACACCGCGTCCACCACCAGGTGGTGGGCGGCCAGCAGCAGCACCGGCCGCCGGTCGTCGCCGGTCCGGCACAGCGCGGCCCGCAGCAGCGGGCCGCCGGCGAGGTCGAACCCGGCGCACAGGGCATCGGCCAGGTCGCGCACCGCGGAGTCGCCGGCGCCCTCGGGCAGATCGCGCACCTCCAGCCGGGGCGTCTCCCCCGGCGCGGTGCCGTGCTGCCGCCACCGTCCGTCGCCGTCCTGCTCGAACCGCAGGTGCAGCGCGTCGTGCTGCTCCAGTACGACGGCCAGGGCGGCCCGCAGCAGGGTCTCGTCGGTGTCGGCGGCCAGGTGGAAGGAGACCGCCTGGGTCAGCCGCGCGGGGTCGCCGGTGAGCGTGTCGAACAGCCAGTGCTGGACGGGGGTGAGCGGCACATCCCCGACGACCGGGCCCTGTTCCGCCACCGGGCGCCGAACCGTCGAGTCCTGGGCCGCGGCGGCCAGTTCGGCGACGGTCTGGTGCTGGAACAGGTGCCGGGGTGTCAGGGCGAGGCCGGCCCGGCGGGCGGCGGAGACGATCTGGATGCCGAGGATGGAGTCGCCGCCGAGCGCGAAGTAGTTGTCCCGCGCGCCCACTTCGGGCACGCCCAGCACCTCGGACCAGATCGCGGCGAGTGTCCGTTCGGCCTCGGTGCGCGGCGCGCGGTCACCGGTGCCGCGCGGCGCGGACCACACGGGGTCGGGCAGCGCGCGCCGGTCCAGCTTGCCGGTGGCCCCCAGCGGCAGCCGCTCCAGCGGCACGACGAGTGCCGGGACCAGGTGGTCGGGGAGCGTACGGGCGAGGAAGGCCCGCAGGCCGGCGGAGTCGGGAAGCCCCGGGCCGTCGGGGACCGCGTACGCCACCAGGCGCTTGTGGCCGTCGTGTTCGACCACGCGGGCGGCCGCCGCGGACACCCGGGGGTGCCAGGTCAGCGCCGCCTCGACCTCGCCGAGTTCGATGCGGAAGCCGCGGACCTTCACCTGGTCGTCCGAACGGCCGAGGTACACCAGGTCGCCGTCGGCGGTCCACCGCACGAGGTCTCCGGTGCGGTACATGCGGTCGCCGGGCGGACCGAAGGGATCGGCGGGGAAGCGGGAAGCGGTCAGCCCCGGCCGGTTCAGGTAGCCGCGGGCCACACCGGTCCCGGCCAGGTACAGCTCGCCCGGCACACCGGCGGGCACCGGGCGCAGCCGGGCGTCCAGGACGTAGACACGGGCGCCGCCGACGGGCCTGCCGATGGGCGGGACGCGGTCGGGTTCGGCCGGGTCGCAGGTGAAGGCGGTGGCGTAGACGGTGGCCTCGGTGGGGCCGTAGATGTTCAGTACCCGGCAGCCGGGCACCGCCGCGCGCACCTGGCGCACGGTCCGCACGGGCAGCGCCTCACCGGCGAGGACGACGGTGTCGGCGCTGACGCGGACGGTGTCCTCCGCCAGCAGCCGGCCCAGCGCGGAGGGCACCGCGCTGAGCAGCCCGGCCCGCCACGGCTCCTCCCGCTCGGCGAGGGCCAGCAGGTCGTGCACGATCTCGACGCGGCCGCCCGCCAGCAGCGGCGAGAAGATCTCGAACACCGACACGTCGAAGTTGAGCGAGGTGGAGGCCACCACGTGCTCCAGGCCGCGCCCGCCGAACTCGGCGGCGGCCCAGTCGGTCAGCGCCAGCACCGACGCCTGCGCGACGACCACACCCTTGGGCCGGCCGGTCGAGCCGGAGGTGTGGATGACGTAGGCGGGGTGGTCCGGCAGCAGCCGTCCGTGCCGCTCGTCGTCGGTGATGCCGTCGCCGGACAGGGCGGCCAGGCGCGCGGCACAGGCGGGGTCGTCGAGGGCGATCCGGGTGAACGGCCCGTCCGGCAGCCGCTCGCCCGTCTCCGCGCAGGTGACGACCGCTTCGGGCCGCACGTCGTCGAAGAGGAAGGCGATCCGCTCGGCCGGGTGGCCGGGGTCGACGGGCAGGTAGGCGGCGCCGCTCTTGAGGACCGCCAGCAGCGCCACGATCAGGTCCGGGGTGCGCGGCAGAGCGAGCGCGACGAACCGTTCGGGCCCGGCCCCGGCGTCGATGAGCAGCCTGGCCAGCCGGTTGGCGCGCTCGTCGAGCTGCCGGTAGGTGAGCTGTTCCGTGCCTCCGAGCACGGCGACGGCGTCGGGGGTCCGTGCGGCCTGCGCGCGGAACTCCTCGGGCAGGGTCCGGTACGGCGCCTTCGCCACCGGCCCGCCGAAGCGTTCCAGCAGACGGCGGCCCTCGTCGCCGGACATCAACGGCAGGTCGGCCAGGGCGCGGTCCGGGTCGGTGGCCATCTCCGTCAGCAGCGTGCGCAGGCTCGCGCCGATGCCGTCGACGGTGGCGGTGTCGAAGGCGGCGGGGTCGTAGTCCAGGGTGACCGTCAGGGTGTCGCCGGGCGCGACGACCACGCTGAGCGGGTAGTTGGTCGGCTCCACGTCGCGTTCCTGCTCCATGGCCAGGCCGTGCCGGGCCAGGGCGTCCGCGTCGAACGGGTAGTTCTCGAAGACCACGATGCTGTCGAACAGGGCGGTGCCGCCCGGTACTTCGCTCCAGGTCTGGAGCTGGGCGAGGGAGACGAAGTCATGGCGCCGGGACTCCGACTGGGCGGCCTGGAGGTCGCCCAGCCAGTCCAGCAGCCGGCGCCGTCCGTCGATCCGCGCCCGGGTGGGCAGGGTGTTGATGAACAGGCCGACCATGGAGGTCACGCCCGGCAGGTCGGCGGGACGGCCGGAGACGGTGGTGCCGAACACCACGTCGTCCCCGGCGCCGTAGCGGGACAGCAGCAGCGCCCAGGCGCCCTGGAGGACGGTGTTGACGGTCAGGCCGGCCTCCTGCGCGGTACGGCGCAGCCGCGCCGACAGCTCGGCGTCGAGCGTCACCCGCACCGATCCCGAGGACGAGGTGCGGTGCGCCTCGGCGGGCCGCCGGTCACGGGGCAGTTCGGTGGCGACGGGGAAACCGGCCAGCGCCTCGCGCCAGTACCGTTCCGCCCGCTCGGTGTCCTGCCGGGCCAGCCAGTCCAGGTAGTCGCTGAAGGGGGCACGGTCGGGCACCTGCGGGCGCCGCCCGGCGGTGAGCGCCGCGTACCGCTCGCACACCTCGTCGAAGACCTGGGCCGCGCTCCACCCGTCGAGCAGCAGGTGATGGAACGTCCACAGCATCCGCACCCGCTCGGGCGAGAGCCGGATCAGGGCCAGGCGCATCAACGGGGCGGTCTCCAGGTCGAGTCCGGCCTGCCGGTCCTCGTCGGTCAGCCGGGCCAGTTCCGTCCCGCACCGCTCGGCGGACCATCCGGACCAGTCGTGGTGGGCGACGGGTACCCTCGCCTGCCGCAGCACCGCCTGGAGGGGTTCGGCGGTCTCCTGCCACACCGGACGGATCCGCAGCATCGCGTTGGTGTCCACGGTCCGCTGCCACGCCTCGGCCAGGGCGTGCGGATCGGTGACGCCGGACAGCACCAGCTGGACCTGGTTGACGTAGGTGCGGCTGGCGGGGTCCATCAGGCTGTGGAACAGCATGCCCGCCTGCATCGGCGTCAGCGGGTACAGGTCCTCGACGCTGCGGCCGTCACCCACGACCCGGTCCACGGCCGCCTGGTCGATCCGGACCAGCGGGAAGTCCGACGGCGTACGGCCCCCCGCGCCGGGGTCGGCGCAGTGCGCGACGACTTCCTCCAGCCCCCGCAGCATCCCGGCCGCGAGACCGGCGACGGTGTCCTCACGGTGCAGGTGCCGGCTGTAGTACCAGGTGACCTCCAGCTCGCCGTCCTCGACACGGGCGACCACGTCCAGCAGGTGCGGGCGCACCGACTCGGGCGCCTCGGCACCGTCCAGCCCGGCCGGGACGGAACGCACCAGCGCGCCGCCCTGGGCGGACCAGTCGAAGCGGCCCAGGTAGTTGAAGCTGACGCCGGGCATCGGCGCGTCGGCAAGCCGCTCGTCGCGCGCCAGGTGGCGCAGGGCGCCGTGGCCCAGGCCACGCCCGGGGACGGACCGCAGCTGCTCCTTGACGGACTTCAGGGCGGTGCCCCAGTCCCCGTCCGGGATGTCGAGGGCGACGGGGAACAGGGTGGTGAACCAGCCGACCGTCCGGGACAGGTCGATGTCGTCGAAGAGCTGGTCCTCGCGGCCGTGTCCCTCCAGGCCGACGGGGACGGTCCTGCGCCCGGTCCATCTGGAGAGCACCCGGCCGAGGGCGGTCAGCAGGACGTCGTCGACGCGGGTGCGGTAGACGCCGGGCACCTTCCGCAGCAAGTCGTCGGTGTGCCGCCGGTCCAGGCGTACGGTCACCGCGTCCACGTCGGCCATGGTGTTGCCGCCGTCGCCGTCCACCGGCAGCGGCGCGGCGCAGTGCCCGGCCACCGCCTCCCAGTGCTCGCGCTGCGCGGCGAAGCCGCCGGACGCGGTGTGCGTGTGCAGGCGCCGCGCCCACTCCTGGACGGAGGTCGTCCGGTCCGGCAGGCGCACCGGCTCCCCGGCACGGGCCTGCCCGTAGGCGGTCTCCAGGTCCTCCAGCAGGATGCGCCAGGAGACGCCGTCGACGACCAGGTGGTGTACGACGAGGAGCAGGCGGGCGCCGGTGCCCCTACCGGTTGCGGCGCCGTCACCGGTGCCGGTACCGGTTGCGGTGCCGGTGAACAGGCGGGCCGTGAGCAGCGGTCCGCTCGACAGCCGGAAGGCGGCGTGCGCCTCGGCCGTGACGCGGGCCTCGGCCTCCTCGGCCGCTTCCGCCGGGAGTCCGCCCAGGTCGCAGATCTCCAGCAGCTCGGGCGGCTCCTCGTCGGCTCCGGGGCACTCCTGGCGCCAGGAGCCGTCGGCGGATCGGCCGAAACGGCAGCGCAGGGCGTCGTGACGGGCGTACACGGCCGCCAGGGCGCGGCGCAGGGCCGCCGGGTCGACGTCGTCGGGCGTTTCCACGACGACGGACTGGTTGAAGAACTCCGGCCGCGGCGGCCCGGGATCGAGGAACCAGTGCTGGATCGGGGTGAGCGGCACCTCGCCGGTCACCGGGCCGGTCCCCGCGACGGGCACGGCGGTGCCGGTGTCCGCCGCTGCGGCCAGAGCGGCGATCGTCGGGTGCCGGAACAGGTCCCTCGGGGTGAGCGCGAGCCCGGCGGCACGGGCCCGGGAGACGACCTGGATGCTGAGGATCGAGTCACCGCCCAGCATGAAGAAGTTGTCGTCGGCGCCGACCCGTTCCGCTCCGAGCAGCTCCGCCCAGATCCCGGCGAGGATCCGCTCGGCCTCGGTGCGCGGCGCGCGGTACTCGGCGTCACCGGCCGCCGTCCAGTCGGGCGCGGGCAGCCGGCGCCGGTCGACCTTGCCGTTGGCGGTCAGCGGCAGTTCGGCCACCGTGACGAAGGCGGCGGGCACCATGTAGTCGGGCAGTTCGGCGACGACGTGCGCGCGCAGCTCGCTCGCGGACGGCACGGCGACCGCAGGGGCCGGCACGAGGTGGGCGGCCAGCCGCTTGCGTCCGGCGTGCTCGTACATCGAGACCACCGCCTCGGCCACGGCCGGGTGGGCGGTCAGCCGGGCCTCGATCTCGGTCGGCTCGACCCGGAACCCGCGGATCTTGACCTGGTCGTCCGCGCGTCCCACGAAGTGCAGTTCACCGTCGGCGCTCCACCGCACGATGTCGCCGGTGCGGTACATCCGTCCGCCGGGCGGGCCGAACGGGTCGGCCAGGTAGCGTGCGGCACTCGCGCCGGGCCGCCCGGCGTAGCCCCGGGCCAGTCCGGCGCCCGCCACGTACAACTCCCCCGGCACACCCGGCGGTTGCGGCTCAAGGGCGTCGTCCAGCACGTACACGCGGGTGTTGTCGAGCGGGCGTCCGATGGGCAGCACCGCGGGGAGCGGGTCACCGGCGCGGAAGACCCGCCGGGTGGCGAAGGTGGTGGTCTCGGTGGGTCCGTAGCCGTCGACGACGGTGAGGCCGGGGCAGGCGTCGAGTACGCGTCCCACCACCGCGCCCGGTACGGCCTCGCCGCCGGTCCACACCTCGCGGGCGCCCCGCAGGCAGGTGGGGTCCTCCTGCGCGAGGAGCCGGAACAGGCCCGCGGTCAGCCACAGGCAGCGCACGCCCCGCTCGGTGATCGCGCGGCGGACGACGGCGGCGTCCACGTCGGCCGGCGGGGCCAGCACGGCCGTCCCGCCGCGCAGCAGCGGCACCCACACCTCGTAGGTGGCGGCGTCGAAGGCGTGCGGGGAGTGCACCAGGACCCGGTCGTGCCCGGCGAAGGCGCGGTCGAGGGCGAGCGCGGCGACGTCCCGCTGGCGTACCGCGACACCCTTGGGGGTGCCGGTGGAGCCGGACGTGAACATCAGGTACTGGACGTTGTCGGGGTGGACCCGCAGGACGCCGGGCCGGATGTCGTCCCGCGTTCGCGGCGGTTCGCCCGCGAGGAGCTCGTCCACGCGCAGGACGGTGCCGTCGGGCAGCGTCTCTCCCGCGGTCCGCTGCCACTCGGCGTCGGTCAGCAGCAGTCGCGCGCCCGCCTCGGTGAGCATCCGGCGCAACCGCTCGTGCGGCGCCCTGCCGTCCAGCGGGACGTACACGCCGCCGGTGCGGACCAGGGCGAGCTGGACGACGACGAGATCGGCCGAGCGTCCCGTCAGCACGCCCACCGGGACCTCGGCCGTCACGCCGAGCGCGGCCAGTCGGCCGGCCAGCAGGGCGGCCCGGGCGTCCAGTTCCCGGTAGGTGAGCCGCTCGGTGTCCGATTCCAGGGCCACCGCGTCCGGGGTGCGCCGCACCTGCGCGGCGAACAGCTCCGCCACCGTGGCCTCGGATGTGCCGGTGGCGGTGTCGTTCCACTCCTCGATCACTTGTCGGCGGCGGGCGGCGGTGAGCAACGGCAGTCGCGCGGGCGGGAGTTCCGGGCTCGTGGCCATGCCCGTCAGCAGGACGGTGAGGTACTCGACCATGCGCTCGACGGTGCCGGCGTCGAACAGCTGCGGGTCGTAGCCCAGCCGTAATCCCAGTTCGGTGCCCGGATAGGCCACGAGGCTCAGCGGGTAGTTGGTGGTCTCGATGCCGTCCAGCGCGGTCAGCCGCAGTCCGTGCGCGGCGGCCAGGTCGTCGTCGACCGGGTAGTTCTCGAAGACGACGATGCTGTCGAACAGGGCGGCGCGCTCGGGGAGTTCGGTGAGCCCCTTCATCCGGGTGAGCGGCACGTGATCGAAGCGGCGGTCCTCGCTCTGGTCCTGCTGGAGTTCGCGCAGCCAGTCGAGCAGGGGCCTGTCGTGCGGCACCGTCACCCGAGTGGGCAGGGTGGTGATGAACAGGCCGGTCATGGTGTCGGCTCCCGGCAGCTCGGGAGGCCGCCCGGAGACGGTCGTGCCGAACACCACGTCGGCCGCGCGGGCCTGACGGCTCAGCAGCAGCGCCCACGCCCCCTGCACGAGGGTGTTGAGGGTCAGCCCCGCCGTCCTGGCCAGCTCCGCCAGGGCCCCGGTGGTGGCCGCGTCCACGGTGCCGCGGACCGCCGCCGTGGACTCGGCGCGGTGGCTCTCGCGGGGCTCGTGGTCGTAGGGCAGTGCGGTGGCCTCGGCCAGGCCGGCGAGGCGGCGGCGCCAGTGCCGGTCGGCCTCCGCCCCGTCGCGGTCGCGCAGCCAGGCCACGTAGTCCCGGAACGGGCGCCGGTCCGGCAGGGGCTCCCGGCCGGCCGTGGCGTGCCCGGCGAAGACGTCGGAGAGCACCTGGAACAGACTCCAGCCGTCCAGGAGCAGGTGGTGGAAGGACCAGACGACGCGTACGCCGCCGCCGGAGATCCTGGCGAGCACCAGCCGCTGGAGCGGGGCCCGGGTCAGGTCCACGCCCTGCTCGCGGTCCCGGTCCAGCAGCTGCCGCAGCCGCCTCTCGCGCTCCTCCTCGGTCAGGTCACGCCAGTCCAGGTGAGTGACGGGCAGGGAGGCGTGGCGCTGGACCACCAGCAGCGGCTCGGGCACGTCCTGCCAGACGACGCGTCCGCGCAGCACGGGCGTGTGGTCGCAGACGCGCTGCCAGGCCGCCGCGAGCGCGGCCGGTTCGGGCACGCCGTCCAGGTCGAAGGTGAGCTGCTGGAAGTAGACGCCCCGGTCGTCCTGGGAGAGCCGGTGGAACAGCATGCCGGTCTGGGTGGGGGTGAGCGGGTGGATGTCCTCCACCGCGTGGGGATCGTCCCCCGCGATCCGGTCCACGGTCGCCTGGTCGAGCCGGGCGAGGGGGAAGTCCGAGGGGGTGCGTCCGCCGCCGCCGGGCCGGCCGGCATGGCGGGCGATGCCGGCCAGCGCGCCGGCGAACCGCGCGGCCAGGTCGGCGACGGTCGTCCTGGTGTGCAGGTCCTCGGAGTAGAACCAGGTGAACTCCAGAGCGTCGCCGTCCAGTTGGCCCACCACCTCCAAGGGGTGCGGGCGGACGGCCGAGGGGTCGGCGTCCAGTTCCAGCGGACGGAACGTTCCCTCGTACAGGCCGCCGGGAGTGTCCGACAGCCCGAACCTGCCCAGGTAGTTGAAGCTGACCTGCGCTTCCGGCGCCCCGGGCAGGGACTTCGGGCAGTCCAGATACCGCAGGACGTCGTGCCCGACTCCGTGCCGGGGCACCGCCCGCAGCTGTTCCTTGACCTGCTTGAGCACGACGTCCCAGTCCGCGTCGGCCGGGACGGCGAGGGCGACGGGATGGCGGGTGGTGAACCAGCCGACCGTACGGCTGATGTCGACGTCGGCGAAGAGTTCCTCGCGGCCGTGTCCCTCGACGTCCACGAGGACCCGCTCGTGCCCGGTCCAGGCGCACAGCACCCGGCCGAGCGCGCTCAGCAGCACGTCGTTGACCCGGGTGCGGTAGGTGTCCGGGAGGGTGCGCAGCAGGGTCGAGGTGTCCTCGGGGGTGAGACGGACGGTCACCGAGCGCGCCGAGGCGTAGGTGTTGGCGCCCTCGCCCGTTCCTTCGCCCGGTCTCCCGCCCTGCGTGTCGGTCGGCAGCGTCGTCCGGACTCCGGCGGCGGCGTCGGTCCAGTACGCGACCTCGTCGTCGAAGCCGCCGTCGGCCGCGTGGGCGGACAGCCGCCGGGCCCAGTGCCGCAGCGGTGAGGACTTGGAAGGCAACGCCTGCTGTCCGTCTCGGCCTTCCCGGCGGGCGCGGTAGGCCCGGTCGAGGTCTTCGAGGAGCACCCGCCAGGAGACTCCGTCGACCACCAGGTGGTGGACGGCCAGGTGCAGCACGCGGGGCCGGCCGGGGCCGCGGTCGTGCAGCACGGCACGCAGCAGCGGGCCGTGGCGCAGGTCGAAGGCGCCGTGGTGCGGGGAGTCGGTGTCGGGGCCGGCGTGGTGGGCCAGCCGCAGGCGCGGGGCCTGGTCCTCGATACGCCAGGCGGCGCGCGGTTCCGCGCTCGTACCGTCGGGGCTCTCCTCGGTGAGGAAGCGTGAGCGCAGGGCGTCGTGGTGGGCGACGAGGTCGTTGAGGGCGTCCTCCAGCGCCACCGTGTCGACGGAGCCGGGGAGCCGGACGGACAGGGTCTGGGCGAAGCGGCCCGCGTGCTGGGCGGCGCTGTCGAACAGCCAGCGCTGGATGGGCGTGAGCGGCGCCGGGCCGGTGGCGGGCACCGAGGCCGGGACGGCGGGCCGGTGGCCGCCGGCCGCGTCGGCGCAGCGGGCGAGGGCGGCGATGGTCTGGTGGCGGTAGACGTCCCGGGAGGTGACCGTGAGGCCCGCCTGGCGGGCCTGCGCCACCACCTGGATGCTGAGGATGGAGTCGCCGCCCAGGGCGAAGAAGTTGTCGTCCACCCCGATGCGGTCCACGCGCAGGATGTCCGCCCAGATGGCGGCGAGGGTGTGCTCGGTGGGGGTGCGCGGGGCCACGCGGTACGTACCACCGCGTACCGGCCCGGGGTCCGGCAGGCGGCCCCGGTCCAGCTTGCCGTTGGGGTTGAGGGGCAGGCCGGCCAGGACCACGACGGCCGTCGGCACCATGTAGTCGGGCAGGGTGCGGCCGAGGACCCGGCGCACCTCCTCCGGCTCGACGCGGGCGTCCGGGGCGGGAACGACGTAGCCGACCAGACGGCGGTGGCCGTCTCGCTCCCGGACGGTGGCCGCCGCCTCCGTCACGCCGTCGACGCGGCGCAGCGCCTCCTCCACCTCGCCCAGTTCGATGCGGAAGCCGCGCACCTTGACCTGCTGGTCGGTGCGGCCGAGGTACTCCAGTTCGCCGTCGGTGGTCCACCGCACCAGGTCTCCGGTGCGGTACATGCGGTCCCCCGGCGCGCCGAAGGGATCGCCGACGAACCGGGAGGCGGTCAGCCCCGGGCGTCCCAGATAGCCGCGCGCCAGTCCCCCGCCGCCCAGGTACAGCTCTCCCGTCACGCCGGGCGGCTGGGGGCGCAGCAGGCGGTCCAGGACGTAGGCACGGGTGCGGGCCACGGGCCTGCCGATCGGCGGGGCCTGGTCCGGGGCGGCGCCGTTCGCGAACCACGCGGTGGCGTAGACGGTGGCCTCGGTCGGGCCGTAGATGTTGGCGATCTCGCAGTCCGGCATGGCCCGCTTCAGGTCGTGCACGGTCTGCGCGGGGAGCGCCTCCCCGGCCAGGACGACGGTGTCCGCCTCCACCACCGCGCCGCCCTCGGCGAGCATGCGGGAGATCACCGACGGCACGCCGCTGACCATTCCGGCCCGTCGGGGTCCGGTGGTGTCGGCGAGGGCCGGCAGGTCGGCGACCACCTCGACGCCGCCGCCCACGAGCAGGGGGCAGAGCATCTCGAACACGGACACGTCGAAGTTGAGCGAGGTGGAGGCCACCACATGGGCCAGCCGCCGGGGCCCGAAACGCTCCCCGGCCCACGCCGCGAGCGCCGCGACACTGCGGTGGGTGACCACGACGCCTTTCGGACGTCCGGTCGAGCCCGAGGTGTAGATGACGTACGCGGGATGCCCCGGGTCGAGAGGCCGCACCCGGTCGGCGTCGGTGAGATCGTCGTCGCTGAGGGCGCCGAGGGTGAGATCGCTGTCGGTGAGGTCGTCGGCGGCGGTGTCCTGGGCGAGGCAGTCCTCCAGGAGCAGCGGGGCGCAGTCCCCGGGCAGCGCGCCGGCGGTCTCGCGGGTGGCGACGACGAGGGCGGGAGCGGCGTCGGCGAGCATGAAGCGGACGCGATCGACCGGGTAGCCGGGGTCCACCGGGAGGTAGCCGGCGCCCGCTTTGAGTACGGCCCACAGCACCGGCAGCAGGTTCGCCGTCCGTGGCAGGCACAGCGCCACCAGCGTCTCGGGCCCGGCCCCGCGGGCGGTCAGCAGCCGGGCGAGCCGGTTGGCGCGCCGGTTGACCTCGGCGTAGTCCAGGCGTTCGGAGCCGCACACCACGGCGGTCCGGTCGGGCGTTTGGGCCACCTGTGCCTCGAACAGCGCGGGCAGCGTGCGGTCGGGCTCCCGGTGGGCGTCCGCGGGCCGCGGGTTCCAAACTTCCAGCACGGTGTGCCGTTCGTCGTCCGAGAGCAGGGCGAGCTCGCCCACCGTGCGGTGCGGTCCGTCCGCCATGCCCTCCAGCAGCCGGTGCAGATGACGGCTCATCCGCGCGACCGTCTCCGCCTCGAACAGGCCGGTGTTGTACTCGACGGTGAGCGCGCAGCCGCCGTCGGCGTGCGGCGCGAATTCCAGCACCAGATCGAAACGGGCGGCCGGGCGGGGCAGCGGGTGGTGCTCGATCCGCACCCCGCCGGCGCGCGGCGGGTCGCTCAGGGCGGTCTGCTGCACCACCAGCACCTGCACCAGCGGGGTACGGCTGGGATCCCGGGGCGGGGCCAGCTCCTCCACCACCCGGTCGAACGGCACCGAGTCGTGGGCGAAGGCGTCCAGCACCGTCGCCCGCATGCTCTCCACGAACCGGTCGACGGTCGCGGCGTCGTCCACGTCCCCGCGCAGCACGACCGTGTTGGCGAAGAACCCGGTCACGTCCTCCAGTTCACGGCGTCCCCGCCCGGTGGTGACGGTGCCGAAGACGACGTCCCGCTGCCCGGTGTAGCGGGAGAACAGCACCGCCGCCGCCCCGGCGAACAGGGTGAACACGGTCGCACCGCGTCCCCCGGCCAGGTGTCTCAGCCGCCGCACCAGCTCCGCCGGAAGGTGCTGCCGGTGCGCGGCGCCGGCCGTGCTGCGCACCGCGGGCCGGGGCCGGTCGGTGGGCAGTTCCAGTTGCGGCATGCCGGTCAGGTGGCGCTTCCAGTAGGCGAGGTGTTCCGCGTCGCCGTCGCCGGAGCGCTGTCGCCGCTCCCACACGGCGAAGTCCGGGTACTGCACGCCGGGTGCGGGCAGCCCGTCCTCGGTGCCACAGACCTCGGCCCGGTACAGGGCCGTCAGGTCACGGGTCAGGATGTCCACCGACCAGCCGTCGGTGACGATGTGATGCTGGGCCACCAGCAGCACATGGTCGTCGTCACCGTGTCGGACGAGCAGAGCCCTGGTGAGCGGGCCGGCCGCCAGGTCGAAGGGGCGCTTCAGCTCCTCGGTGAGCAGCCGGTCGGCGGCCTCCTCGCGCCGGGCGGCGGGCAGATGCGTCACGTCGGCCGTGCGCAGCGGCAGGTCGGCGTGCGGATGCACCCGCTGCACGCCCTGGCCGTCCTCGGTGGCGAAGGTCGTGCGCAGGGAGTCGTGGCGGGCGACCAGCCGGTCCAGGGCACGGCGCAGCGCCCCGGTGTCCAGCTCGCCGCGCAGCCGCAGCGCCAAGCCGGTGTTGTACTCGGCGCCGCCCGGGGTGAGGTCGTCCAGGAACCACAGGCGGCGCTGGGCGCTGGAGAGCGGAAGCGGCCGGTCGCGCGGGACGGCCGGGATCGGGTCCGGGGCCGCCTCGGCCAAGGGGGCGTCCAGCAGCCGGGCCAGGGCGGCGACCGTGCGCGCGGTGAACACGTCCCGGATGGACAGGCGGGCGCCGGTTTCCTCGCGGATGCGGGCGAGGGCACGGGTGGCGAGGATCGAGTCTCCGCCCAGGTCGAAGAAGTCGTCCTCGGCGCCGACGGCGTCGACGCCCAGGACGTCCGCCCACACGTCGGCGAGCACCCGCTCCTGCGGGGTGCGCGGCACCACGTGGTCCGGACCGGCCGCGTGGACGGGCGCGGGCAGGGCACGCAGGTCGGTCTTGTGCTGGGGGGTGAGCGGCAGGGCGTCGAGGACCACCACGGCGGACGGCACCATGTGCGGCGGCAGGACTGCGGCGACGGCCTCTCTCAACTGGTCGCTGCGGAGACCCTGTTGAGGATCGGCGGGGGTGACGTAGCCGACCAGCCGACGCCGTCCGGGTTCGTCCTCGCGCACCACGGCCACGGCGTCCCGTACTCCGCCGCAGCGCCGCAGCGCCGCCTCGACCTCACCGGGCTCGATCCGGAAGCCACGCAGTTTCACCTGGCGGTCGAGCCGGCCCAGGTACTCCAGTTCGCCCTGCTCGTTCCGGCGGGCCCGGTCGCCGGTGCGGTACAGCCGGGCTCCGGGCGGGCCGAAGGGGCTGGCGACGAAGCGTTCGGCGGTGAGGCCGGGCCGGTGGAGATAGCCGCGGGCCACTCCCGCCCCGCCGACGTACAGTTCGCCGTCGGTGCCGCGCGGCACCGGCCGCATGGCCGCGTCCAGTACGTGCGCCTCGGTGCCGGGAAGAGCGGTGCCGATGCCCGGAGTGCCGCTCCCGGCGGACAGCGGTCCGGTCCAGGAGGCCACGATGGTCGTCTCGGTGGGCCCGTACGAGTTGATCATCCGGCGGCCGGGCGCCCAGCGGTCGACGAGTGCCGCCGGGCACGCTTCGGCTCCCACGATCAGCGTGCGCAGGCCGCCCGGGTCGATCCGCGCCGGGTCCGGCAGGGTGGCCAGGGCGGCCGGCGGGATCAACGCGTGGCTGATGCGGTGCTCGTTCACCACGGCGGCCAGTTCGTCGCCCAGCCAGGGGCCGTCGGGCGGTACGACCAGGGTGGCCCCGGACAGGACGGAGATGAACAGTTCCAGTACGGAGGCGTCGAAGCTGGGCGAGGAGAACTGCAGCACCCGGTCGCCCGGGCCCACGGCGTACTGCTCGGCGGCGCCCGCGGTGAAGGCGGCGATGCCCCGGTGGGTGACGGTCACGCCCTTGGGCTTTCCGGTCGAGCCGGAGGTGTAGATGACGTACGCGGCCTGGTCGGCGTCCACCCGCGGTGCCGGCGTCGGGATGTTCCCGGCGGCCTCCATGGCGGCACGTACGCCGGCCACGTCGTCGAGGACCACGGCGGGTGCCGCGTCCGCCAGCATCAACGCGCGTCGCTCAGCCGGGTAGTGGGGGTCCACGGGCAGGAAGGCGGCACCCGTGCGGGCCACGGCCAGCTCGGCGGCGATCAACTCCAGCGAGCGCGGCAGGACCAGTGCCGTGATCCGCTCCGGCCCGGCCCCGCGCCGTACGAGGTCGGCGGCCAGGCGCCCGGTGCGCTCCGCCAGTTCCCGGTAGGACCACGTCCGCCGGCCGTCGGTCACCGCCGGCGCGTCCGGCGTCCGGCCCACCCACGCCTCGAACAGTTCGCCGAGCGGCCGGTGCGGCACCGGGGTGCCCGAGCCGGCTGTGGCGTCGGTGACGTCGTCCGCCCGGGTGGAGAGGGACGTCGGGTCGGGCGAGTTGTGCAGGTCCGTCATGGGGAGTCCTCGGGAGACGGTGACGATGCGGGTGCGCGAGCGCGGGGAGCCGCCCGGGCGCACCGGAGCCGCGCGGGGGCGGCTCTTCGGTGCGGGGAGCGGTGCGGCCGGATGAGGCGGGGCGCCGGAGGCCGGCGCGGCGTGAGGGCCGGGTCAGTCGGTGCCGACGCGGCGGGCCGTACGGCCGGAGATCTGCACGCGGTCGACGCCGCCGTCGACGGGATCGCGGTGGAAGCGTCCGCCGGGTTCGCGCCTGCCGGTGGCCGGGTCGACCAGGTCGCAGGTCAGATCGGGGTAGCAGATCAGGGGCAGCGGCAGATCGCCGCCGATGGACAGCGCGGGCAGGCCGTCCGCGTCGAGGCTGATCCGGTACTCGGTCGTCCCGTTGCGGTAGGTCCCGGCGCATTCGGGGAAGGCGACGGGGCCGCCCCGGTCGAGGCGCGCGGGAGCGGTGGGCACCCGCATGCCGGTGAGCCGGGTGAGCGTGTCGGCCAGGTCCCGCCACAGGGCGGTGGCGCCGCCCGAGTTGCCGGTGAAGGCGACCACGACGCCGCTGCGCGGCTCCGCACGCAGATGGCAGGAGGTGCCCTGGGCGTTCCCGTCGTGGCCGCACCACCACCGGTCGTCCTGCTGGTAGAGGGCGGCTCCCAGCCCCCAGGCGTCCGCCAGCGGGCCGGCTTCGCTGCCCTGTTCCGCACGCCGCATCAGCGTGGCGACGGCGGCCGGGACGACGGCGGACCGTCCGGTCAACGCCTTGCCCAGAGCGGCGAGATCGCAGGCGCTCGCCAGAAGGGCGCCGGCCGGCGCCTCCACGGGGGCCAGGTTCTGGTGGGCCGGCCGCATGGCGCCCGTCGCCGTGTTCATGGCGTGTCCGGTGGCGGCCGGGCGGCCCGAGGCGCTCTCGCCGAGGAAGGCGGGTGTGGTGCCCAGCGGATCCAGGAGCAGGACGCGGACGGCTTCCTGCCAGCTCATGCCGGTCACGGCCTCGATCAGCCGCCCTGCCGCCACGTAACCGGCGTTGGAGTAGGAGAAGTCCGTCCCGGGCGCGAACAGCGCGTCCTCGGCGGTGCACACCGTCGACAGGTAGCGGGAGGCCGTCATGCCCGCCGCGGTGTCCGAGTCGGGACCGGTGGGCAGACCGGCCGTGTGGGAGAGAAGGTGACGCACGGTCACTTTGGGTATCTCCTCGAACTCCGGCAGGACGTCGGCGACGGCCTCGTCCAGGTCGAGGTCCTCGTCGTCGACCAGCAGCATGACCGTGGCGGCCGTGTACGTCTTGGTGACACTGCCCAGCGGCACGGCCGTGTCGGTCGTGAACGCGGTCCCGCGGACGGCGTCGGCGGTGCCGGTGTGCACGCTGACGACCTCCGTCCCGGTGTCGACGGCCAGGTGAGCGCCGGGCACCCGGTGGGTTCGCGCGAGGGTGTCGAGACTGTCCTGCAACGCCTGGGCCAAGAGGGACGGTCGCGGGGCTACGACTGAAGCGGCGGTGGGGTACGGCATGTGAAGGGGACTCCCGGTGACTGCGTTCCATGAACGTGACACGAGGGCCATGGGGATGAGCGGTACGGCCCTGCGCGTCGGTGCGGGTGTGCGTCCGTGCGTGTTTCCGTGCGTGTCTCCGTGCGTGTTCCGTGCGTGTCAGGGCCTTGCGACCTCGACCGGCAGGTGGCGTACGCCGACGATGACGGCCGGGTTCTGGAAGGTGACCTCGTCGTAGTCGGGGACACCCAGACTGGAGAAACGTTCAAGCAGCATCCGCAGCGCGATCCGCGCTTCCAGCCGGGCCAGGGGGGCGCCGAAGCAGAAGTGGATGCCGTGACCGAAGGTCAGGTGGGGATTGGGATCGCGGCCCGGATCGAAGACGTCCGGTGCCCCGAAGCGGGCGGGATCCCGGTTGGCGGCGCCCAGATGGGCCACCACCATCGTGCCCGCGGGGAGGTCGTGACCGCCGATCACCACGGGCCGCGTGGTGCGCCGGCCGAGCTCCGCGAAGGGGGGAAGCCAGCGCAGCACCTCCTCGATGGCGCCCGGCAGCCGGCCGGTGTCGGCGCGCAGCGAGCGGAGCGTGCCGGGGTGCCGGTCGAAGGTGACCACGGCGTTGCCCAGCAGAGCCGTGGTGGTGATGTGCCCGGCGACGAGCAGCAGGGCGACGAACCCGACGATCTCCTGGTCCTCCAGGCGGACCCCGTCCACCTCGGCGGCCACCAGTTTGCTGGTCAGATCGTCTCCGGGGTGCGCTCGGCAACGCCGGATATGGTCCAGGACGTAGCCGTTCATCTGCCGCACGGTGGGGGCGATGGCATTCAGGGCGCGTTCCAGGTCGGCCATGTCGGGCGCTTCGCCGAGTTCGTCACCGCTGAAGAGGGTGGCCGCCCACTCCTGGAAAAGCTTGTGATCGGCGGCCGGTATACCGAGCAGTTCGGCGATGACGATGATGGGCAACGGGTAGGCGAGCGTGTCGACCAGATCGAACCGGTCGCGGCCGGCGACGTCATCCAGCAACCGACCGCACACAGCTTCGATACGCGGCTCCAATCCCTTCACCACACGGGGAGTGAATGCCTGGCTCACGAGAGTCCGGAACTTGCGGTGCTCCGGCGGGTCCATCCCGACGAAATTGCCTTGCCGGAAGAGTTCGAAGTCCTCCTGGGTGGGCGCGACGGACGAGAAGTCGGAGGAGTACGTCCCGGGGTCCGAGAGAATCGCGGCCACCGTCCGGTAGTCCACCACCTGCCACGCGCCCTGCCGTTCGTCGTAATGAGCCGGCCCGAATGCGCGTAAGGACTGCCACTGTCCGCTCAGTCTTTCGAAGGGTAAGCGCTCCTGTGTCGGCGGGTTGCCAGTCACTTTTTCTCCTTCGTGCGGAACGCGGGGACAGCGCATCCACAAGCGGACCGGTCGACGGTGGGCCTCGGGGCGGACACAGGTCTCGGGTACGACCTGGTCACGCCCGGCGGCAGCAGATCTACGCGGGTAGCGAAGTGGCCAACGGCTCAGAGCGGCGAGCGGTTGGAATGTCGCTTGGAATGCCGCGTCAAGGACCCCGGAACCCGACGCCGCTCCGGCTGGCTCGAACAGCCGTTTGCCATGCGTCACCGAGTTCGGTCAGGCGCGTCAACAAATGCATCGCGGACCATTTCGGCCCCACGCCCGCCCCTGAACGAACGGCGGTACTCGTCGTGCGCACCTAGCCGACATCACACATCTCCAGTGAACGTGCCGCGCAGCAGTCGCACGGCAAATCGCCCTTGCCTTTACGCATGTCCGGCCCTGGGCCAGACGTTCGAGAACTCAACGAGGCCACGTATCCCCCCCGACAGGGCAGGGCAGGGCCATGCGCATATCGAGCACCTTCGACCCGGTCGAACTCGGCGACAGTCTTCACGGTGGGTCAACCGAGGGCAACCCCCTCCACTTGAACGGGGGGTATACCGGCAAGCCATCTCGCGGAGCTTGCCGACAGCCCGAACCGAACCCATCGACGATGGCCCTGGCCTGCTTCACCGTCCCCACGCGTGCCCCGGGACATGATGGCTAAACAGCCACACATGCAGAACCTGTAATTCCCCTTGAGCGCACAGAGCTCGTAACTCGCCTCACCTGCGCAGAGTTTGTCCGTCACGGCCGCACAAGTACGACAAGAAAAACCGGAACACCTGATTCGGAGGCGGCCCGCCGCCGGGGGACGCCGAGCGCGACCCCGGCGGCCGGCTTCCGCCACCACGGACACCCGGCCGGGTCCCGAGAGCGATTTCGGCCGAATCCCGCCGGGGAGCACACGGGGAGCGCGCGGGGCGCACTCCTCCTGCGCGTGCGCGGGTACGCGCCCTGAACGCCGCCCGTGCCGGGCGAATACGGGACCGCGTTCACCACACCTACCAGCCAGTTCACCAGATGGACGCCTTGGCACCGGCGCCGGGCGACATCGACGGTGGGCGCGGACCTCGCAGCCGGCGAGGCGCACCCTCCCCTGCCGTCGGCACCCGACGGCGTACGGCCGGCAGCGGGCCGCCGCCCAGAACGAGCCGACGGGGCCGGCGCGGCGGACCGGCCGGGTGCCGCATGCGGGGTGTTTTGACGGTCGGCCGGTGACGGCGACATCCGGCGCGGCCCAGGACAGGCGGGTGACGGGTCACCACTGTGGGGTTTCGGTCGCACCGGCCGGAAGTGGCGTCCGGGGCGGGAAGAAGATCGTCGGGGTTGCGGCCCACCGGGGCCGGTCGGGCGGACCGGGAGGTGGACGCTGCGCCGCGCCACCGGGCCGCTCACCCGCACGTCGCCGACCGGCCGCGCCAGGCCCAGGACGACCATGCCCACGCGTCGGCCCAGGCGGACCCTCGAACCGCGGCCCAGCCGGTCCCTAGGAACCGGCCCAGGCGGTCCCTACCGACCGGCCCAGGCGGTCCGCGTGTGCGGCGACCCTTGGCCTCACCAGCCCCGGCACACGCCCGGAGCGACAAGAGCGCTTTGTCGACATAGGAGTGTTTTCCGTTACGCGGGGGACTTGAGGCGCATGTCGTCAGCCACCGAACAGCCGCCGCCCGTCACCTCCCCGTCGGGCCTCAAGCGGGCTCTCACCACTCCCCTGCTCTACTTCTTCATCCTGGGGGACGTCCTGGGCGCCGGGGTGTACGTCCTGGTGGGACAGATCGCCGCCGACGCGGGCGGAGCCGTGTGGGTGCCCCTGCTCGTCGCGCTCCTGCTGGCGCTGCTGACCGCGGCGTCGTACGCGGAACTCGCGACGAAATACCCCAAGGCGGGCGGTGCCTCCCACTACGCGACCCGTGCGTTCGGTCCTTTCGCCGGATTCATCGCGGGTTTCTGCATGCTGGTGGCCGGCATCGTCTCGGTCGCCGCCCTCGCCCGTGGTTTCGGCGGTGACTATCTGTCGGCCTTCGTCACCCTGCCCGTGGGTGCCGTCGTCGTGGTCTTCCTCCTGCTGCTCGCTCTCGTGAACGCGCGAGGCATCAAGGAGTCGACCCGGGCGAACGTGGTCGCCACCGTCATCGAGGTCGGCGGACTGCTGATCATCGTGGCACTCGGTGCGTGGCTGCTGCTGCGGGGTGACGGCGACCCAGGGCGGCTGACCCGGCTGGGCACACCCGAGAAGGGCGCTGCCGCAGCCGTTCTGAGCGGATCGGTGCTCGCCTACTACTCCTTCGTCGGCTTCGAGACGTCCGTGAACGTCGCCGAGGAGACCCGTGATCCCAGGCGCTCGTACCCCCGTGCGCTCTTCGGTGCTCTCGTCACCGCCGGAGCCGTGTACGTGCTGGTCGGCCTCGCCGCGTCCGCGGCCGTACCGACCGACCGGCTGGCGGCGTCGAGCGGGCCCCTCCTTGAAGTCGTCAAGGAGGCGGGCGGGGTGCCTGCCCGCCTGTTCAGCGCGATCGCGCTCGTCGCCGTCGCCAACGGCGCCCTGCTCACCGGCATCATGTCCTCGCGTCTCGCCTTCGGCATGGCCCGTGACGGGCTGCTGCCCGCCCCGCTGACCCAGCTGCTGCCGGGCCGCCGCACGCCGTGGGTCGCCATCGCGACCACGACCGCCCTCTCCATCCTCCTGGCGCTCACCGGGAGCGTCGCCACCTTGGCGTCCACCCTGGTCCTGCTGCTGCTCGTGGTCTTCCTCCTGGTCAACGTCTCCGTCCTCGTCCTGCGACGCGACCCCGGCGAGGACGACCACTTCCGCGCCCCGACCGTACTGCCCGTCCTGGGTGCGGCCTCGTGCGTCGTGCTCGCCACCCAGATCGAGGCCCAGGTGTGGTGGCGGGGGCTGGTCGTGCTCGGAGTGGGCATCGCGCTGGCCGTGGTCTTCCGCGGCGCCGCAGGCCGACGGCGCGCCTGAGCACGCGTTGGGCCGCGTCACCGACGTCGGCTCCGAGCGCGACCGGACTGGGCGAGGACGGCACCGTGCTGCTTCCCTGTTTCGTCACCCGCCGGTGTGTGCGGGGCTGTCGCGGGGAGTTCCACAGTGATGCGCATCCCGCCGCCAGGGCGCGGGGTGAGGGTGAGTGTTCCCCCGTGTGCGTGGGTGATGGTCTTGACGATCGCCAGGCCGAGGCCGACTCCTGCGTGGTCGGCGTGTACGCGCTCGGTGCCGCGCTGGAATGGTTCGGTGAGGGTCGAGGCCCGTTCTGGAGGGAGTCTCTCGCCGGTGTTCTCGACAGTGAGCGCCACAGTCTCGGGGCGGACGCCGGTATTGACCCACACGGTGCCCTGTCCGGGCAGGTTGTGGACGATCGCGTTGTGCACGAGGTTCGTGGTCAGCTGCAGCAGGAGCGCCTGCGATCCGATCGTGGGGGTGATGCCGCCGGAGGTCTCGATGGTGACGCCGTGCTCTTCCGCGAGGGAGAGCAGCGTCTCGGTGGCCTCTTCCACGAGCAGGGACAGGTCGACAGGTTCTCGGCTGAAGGACCCCTGGCTGGCGCGGCCGAGCAGGAGCAGTGCTTCAGTGAGGTTGATGGCCCGGGTGTTGACGACGTGGAGGCGGTCGATGACTTCGCCGGTGTCGTGGTGCGGATCGGTACGTGCCACATCGAGAAGCGCCTTCGAGATCGCCAGCGGGGTGCGCAACTCGTGAGAGGCGTTGGCTGCGAATCTCTGCTGTTCGGCGACGTGCGCTTCGAGCCGGGCCAGCATCGCGTCGAAGGCGTCGGCGAGTTCGCGGAACTCGTCTCCGCGGCCCGGCAGCCGGATCCGGTGGGAGAGCGATCCGTTCGTGGCCATGCGTGTGGCGCCCGTGATGCGGGTCAGCGGGGCGAGAATCCGGCCGGCGAGGATCCACCCTCCCCCGAGGCCGAACACCAGCAGGATTGCCGACACGGCGGCCGCCCTCGGAGCGAAAGCCCGCAGGAGGTTCGACCGGACGGGAAAGACACCACTGGTGAGGCCGTCAGTGGAACCGGGGACGATGAGCGCGCGGTCGGGGACGTAACGCAGGAGGAACACCCACACGGCCCCGAGCAGCAGGACGCCGGCGAGCATGAGGAAGCCGGCGTAACTGAGGGTGAGTTTGAGGCGAACGCTCATCCCGGGTGCCCTATCCACGCTCACCTGCCTCGCGCCTGGCCTCCGGTTGCGTGCCGATGCGGTAGCCGGCGCCCGGCACGGTGGCGATGATCCAGGGTTCGCCGAGGCGCTTGCGCAGCGCCGAGACGGTGATGCGCACGGCGTTGGTGAACGGGTCGGCGTTCTCGTCCCACGCGCGTTCCAGGAGCTCTTCGGCGCTGACGACACCGCCTTCGGCGGCGACGAGCACTTCGAGCACGGCGAACTGCTTCCTGGTCAGCGCGACGTAGCGGCCGTCGCGGTGGACCTCTCTGCGGAACGGGTCCAGGCGAAGACCCGCGATCTCCCGCACGGGCGGCCTGTTGTGCGCACGTCTGCGGTCGAGTGCCCTGAGCCTGAGCGCGAGTTCCCGGAGTTCGAAGGGTTTCGTGAGGTAGTCGTCGGCGCCGAGTTCGAACCCGGAGGCCTTGTCGTCGAGACGGTCGGCCGCGGTGAGCATGAGGATCGGCATGCCGCTGCCAGAAGCGACGACACGTCGGGCGATCTCGTCACCGGACGGTCCGGGAATGTCCCGGTCGAGGACGGCGATGTCGTAGGTGTTGGTGCCCAGCAGTTCCAGAGCGGTGTCGCCGTCGCCCGCGATGTCGGCCGCGATCGCTTCCAGGCGCAGGCCGTCGCGGATGGCTTCTGCCAGGTACGGTTCGTCCTCGACGATCAGCACACGCATGCTGTCGATGCTACGAGCCGGCGCATATGGCCGACGTATCGAAAAACGCATACGTGCCGGCAACACCGCACTGCCTTGACTGGCAGCATGGCTCAAGCCCCACCATCAGCACGGACAACGACCAGCCGGAATCAACGGCTTCATGCCATCGGCCTGACAGCGGTCATCGCAGCGATCACCGCAGCGATCACCGCAGCCGTCGGCTGCCAGTCGCAGAACTCCTCGGACTCCTCGGCAGCACCGCCCGTCACGCCCTCCTCGGCCGCACCACTCCCGGACTCCCCTTCGGCCCCGTCACCGCATGCTCATCGGGGTGAGCACCGTGGTGCGTCTGGCGAGGCGGTCGGTGCCGTTCCCGACGGCGTGACCGTCTTCGACGACGGGATTCCGGCTGTGGCCCATCTCGATCCGGATCTGCTCAGGGCCCTCCGCCGGGCCGCGACGGATGCCGCGGAGGACGGAGCCGAGTTCTACGTGAACAGCGGCTGGCGTTCCCCGGAGTACCAGAATCAGCTTCTTCGCGAGGCGGTCTCCACGTACGGGTCCGAAGACCAGGCCGCCCGATGGGTGGCCACCGCGACGACGTCGCCTCACGTGTCGGGGGACGCGGTCGACATCGGGCGCTCCGATGCGACGGCGTGGCTGTCCCGGCACGGTGCCGAGTACGGGCTGTGCCAGATCTACCGGAACGAACCCTGGCACTACGAACTGCGCACGGATGCGATGGATCGTGGTTGCCCGCGTATGTATGCCGACCCCGCTCAGGACCCGAGGATGCGGCGGTGACCGGCCGGGAGCGAGGACAGACGACGGCACAGGCGGACGCGGCGAGGACCGGGCAGGACGACGCCGGCCCCTGGGACACCGGCCCAGGTACCTGGCGCGCGGGCATCCGCCGGGTGATCCGCTTGGCCTCCCGGCCGGGTCCCTGGCAGCGGGGCCCGGTACTCGCGGCGCTGGCGCTGCTGTTGGGCCTGCTCATGCTGCTGCACGCGAAGATCCCGAACCGGATCGGGAACCTCGGCAGCCTGGCGGAGACCGTCCTGCCGTGGTTCGGCCTGTTCATCCCGGTGCTGCTGGCCGGTGCGCTGTGGCGCCGCTCCGCCTCCGCGACGGTCGCGCTGCTGCTGCCGGTCTCGGTGTGGCTGGCCCTCTTCGGCGGAGTGCTCAGTGACAAGTCCCAGCCGGACAGCGACCTCACCGTGGCCAGCCACAACGTCGGCGCCGACAACCCCGACCCGGCCGGCACCGCCCGCGACCTGGCCACCTCCGGTGCGGACGTGCTGGCCCTGGAGGAAATCACCCCGCAGGCGAAGCCGACGTACGAGAAGGAACTGGCGAAGGCGTACCCCCACCACACGGTGCGGGGCACGGTCGGACTGTGGAGCAAGCTTCCGCTGTCGGACACCCGGCCGGTCGACATCGAGACGGACCACGGGCCGCTGGCGGACACCAAACCGGTCGCCGTCACGATGACCTACAACCGGGCGCTGCGCACCACGGTGGCCACGGACCAGGGTCCGCTGGCGGTGTATGTGGCCCACTTGGGGTCCGCAAGGGTGAATCCCCGGGCGGGCTTCTGGACGGACACACGGGACAGAAACGCGCGGGCACTCGGCAAGGCCGTCACCGCCGAGCAGAACGAGCGAGTGGTGCTGCTCGGCGACCTGAACGGCACCCTGGACGACCGCGCGTTCGCCGGCCTCACCTCGCAGCTGCGCTCGGCCCAGGACGCGGCCGGGAATGGCTTCGGCTTCAGCTGGCCGGCGAAGTTCCCGGTGGTGCGGATCGACCACGTCCTGGTCCGTGGCGTGAACCCGCAGAGTTCGTGGTCGCTGCCGGCCACGGGCAGCGACCACCTGCCGGTGGCGGCCGGAATCAGCTGGTGACGCACCTTCCACGCGGACCGGCTCGTCCTCGCGCGCACCCAGCCCGTCCGGCCGGCCCGCCAGGCCGCCTTCGCGTCGCTGCCGCAGAGCGTCATCGAGGCGCAGCTGCTCGGCACCTGCGCCCGCGCACAGATCCCGAACCGCTGGGACCACACGGTCACCGCGGTCACCACGGTTCTCCCGGTTCTCCCGGTGTCGTGGTGCTCTCGCACGACGCCGGGGGCGGCCGCACTCACACCTCCGAACGTGCCCACGTCACCGCCACGGTCACCACCCCGGCCCCGGGGGAACACACGATCGAGGTCCCCTGCCTCATCTCCGTGGACGGCATCGGCTCCGCCGTCCGCAAGCACGCGGGCATCGCTCCGGACGGTGCCACCAGCACGCGTGCCTTCGTCATCTCCGACGCCATCGACGACCCGGCCCAACCGCTGCCCTGCGCACGGCGCATCAGCGTCCTCCTCACGCCGGCACACTCGGCACCCGCTGCTCGCCTCGCCGGCCTTGCGGGGTGGAGGCAGTCGCGGGACCATGCACCCACCGGCCGCCGCGCGCGCCCTCTCATCTCGTCACAGAAGACGGCGCAGGCCTCCCAGCCCGGTGAGCCGAGTGAGGACTCGGCCCATGAACCGCGCCGACAAGGGGAGAAGCATGGCGCCTTACGTTCTTCTGAAGTCCATCAAGTGCCACGAGACGACCTCCGGAACAGGTGCGGACGACGTCATTGTCTGGTTCGAAGGCGAGCAGATGTTCCGCTCGGAGATGAAGGGCGGGCGCCATCGGAACATCAACCAGCTCAGGAACTTCACCAGCCCGGCGAAGGTCTGGGTGAACGAAGTCGACGCGGACACGGATGACCTCATCGGCTCCTTCCATGTCACCAGTGCTCAGATCGGCCATGGCGAGCAGGTGGAGACGATGACGGGCGACGGTTCGCACTACGACCTCTGGTACGAGGTCGGAGGAAGCCCCTGAGCCGGGATCCACGCCCTCGTCGGATCACCCGGCGAGGGCTTCGCACCGCCCGCGGCCGTTGTCGAGCGCGTCTTCTCGCCAGTCCGCTGCGGACGGAACGGTGCGGTGACGTGCGGTGATGCCGGGATGGTCCGTCGGGTCGCGAGCACTGTCAGTGGTGGGTGGCAGCATCGGACGTATGACGGACACCACAGCATTCGACTGGCGGTCCTTCCTGCTCCGATGGAGTGGGGAGTGGGCAGATTCCCTGTCGGATGGTGAGGCGCGGAGCGAGGGCGACGAGGCCGCCCGGCGGGCGCGGTGGCTGGGGTTCCCGCCCGCGTCCGAGGAGCGGATCGCAGCCATGGAGGAGCGTCTGGGCCGACGGATGCCCCCGTCGTACCGGGAGTTCCTCAGGGTCAGCGACGGGTGGCGGCACGCGGGTGAGTTCGTATGGCTGCTGGCGGGGACCGAGAACGCGCACTGGCACAACAACGAGTCGGGACTCGCGGACGTGTTCGAGGAGTACCTGGACGAGGACGCCGGGCCCGAGGAGCGGCGGGAGGCGGACATCTGGCGGCGCGGGCTGCAGGTCGACGTCGAGTCCGACATCACCCACGTCCTCCTGGATCCCGAGGACGTGGACGAGGACGGTGAGTGGGCCGTGTACACGTGGGCGAGCTGGCGCGCCGCGCCTCCCGAACGGCACGCGAACTTTCTTGAGTTCATGCGGGACATGCACCGGGAGTTCCACAGCCTGCGGGCGCACCGGAGCGACGGAGAGCCGGTGTTCGCCAACGACACGACGCGAAAGCTGGACGCCCTGGTGGAAGAGGCGCGGCTGGAGGCGCTGCGCGGCGGCTGGGAGCGGGCCGTCAAGGCGCTGGACGAGGCCAAGGAGTACGGCAGACCGCGGGCCGCCGGGCTGGGCGACCAGATACGCCGCCTGCTCGGACAGACCTACATGGTGTACTTCGACGGACTGGTGACGGACCCGCGGTACGCCCCCGAGCTGCTGCCACCGCTGGTCGCCGAACACGCGGAGCACTCGCACCGGGACGACTCCACGCTGACGTTCCATCTGCGGGGCGCCGACGACGACCTGGTGTCACTGGCTTACGCGACGCTGGACGAGGTGAGGAACGGCCGGTACCGGTACACCGCGTCAGGACCGTTCGGGGAGGCGGTCGAGCGGGCGCGGGAGCTGGCGCGGTGGGGAGACACCGACGAGGCGTGGCGGACGCTGAAGGACGCTGTGCCCCTGTGGGACCCGTTGGGACCGGACCACCTGGTGCCGCTGGGGTGGGTGGCCGACCCCGTGCTCGGGCCGCTGCTGACACCGGAGCGGGGCCGCGAGCTGCTGTCCACTCCAAGGGGCGGGCAGGCGAGTGAGACGCCGAGGCCGGCGGCCGGGCTCGATCCGGGCGGCTTGGCATGGCTTGCGGAGCCGGACCCGGGCAACAATCGAACGTCCTACCGTTTCGTCCTGGTGGAGGGAGTGGAGCCGAAGGAGCTGCCCGGACGTCTGGCGGACGGGGACAGGGACGGGGACGGGGACGGCACCGTGCTGAACGAACCCATGACCTTCTGGGAGGCGCGCCACAGATCGCTGCGCAACCGAAGAGAGTTCTCGTCCTACGACGACAAGGCCCTCATGGCGGTCGGCCGGGCCGGCACCGGTTGGAGCTTCGCCTTCGACGGCGATCCGGCCCCGTTCGACCAGCGGCGGTTCGTCTCCCCGGCCGCGGCCGCCAGCGAACGTACTCGCGCGGTGGTGGTGTGGAGCGGTCTGAGGGCAGGGCACGGCGAACAGTTCTTCCACCTGTCGGTGGCGGAGGGCGGTGTCGAGCAGTTCGCATTCACGTACGCGGGCGGAGAGGTCCGGTCAAGCGGGGAGATACCACGGGTGCTGGATCCGAGCCGGTTCTTCGGTGACCTGACGGACGACGTCGCGACGGAACGGTCGCTGCTGGAAGCGGTGGCCGGGGAGTTCGGTGCCTGTCTGCCGCGTCATGCCATCGTGAACGGGCGGCTGCACACGTTCGCCACCCGCTCGTGGACGCGGCCGCCCGGGGACGGAGAGACGTACACGGTGATCCGGATCCATTGAGGAACCGCGCCACGCCTGGCGAACGGCAAGCGGCGAACGGCGAACGGGCGGGGCAACGGCGGGCCGGGAAGCATGCAGAGACCGGCCAGGCCACGCAGCATTCTGACGCGACAGCCACCGACGGCACGATCGTGGGGAAGGGCTGCCCGTGTCCGCGTGAAGGTCCTGGGCGAGGCCGTCGGCACCCGGAACGCGGTCAACGGCGAGGCGGCCCGCGAGGGCCGCCGTACCGGGTCCGCAACGGGGCTGAGGGGAGGTACCGGGCGTGCGAGGCAGGCCCGTCGGGCGAGCAGGTGACGCACAGGCGGCGGCCCGGTGTGACGGCGACGCTGCAGTCACTGTCCGAGACTTCACCGGCCAAGCCGCCCGCACGCCCGCACGCACGCCCGCCCGCACGCCCGCCCTGCCGTCATCCCAAGCGGACCCTGGCCGTCTCCGGCAGATCCAGATGCTCGCCCCGGAACCGCGTCCGCAGCGCGCGGTCATGCGTGACCAGGACGAGGGCGCCCGGGTAGTCGGCCAGCGCCGCCTCCAGTTCCTCGACCAGCGCCGGGGACAGGTGGTTCGTCGGCTCGTCGAGCAGCAGGAGGTCGACGGGCTGCGACACCAGCCGGGCCAGGTCCACGCGGCGGCGCTGACCGTACGACAGGTCGCCGATGCGCAGCCGGAGCTCCGCCGGGCGGAAGAGGCCGAGAGCCAGCAGAGCGTCCGCGTGCTCGTCGGCGGTGCCCACGCGGCCCAGCGCGAACGCCTCGGTCACCGTCAGGCCCGGCGGCCACGGCGTCTCGTCCTGGCACAGGTGGCCCACTCGGCCCGGCACCCGCACCGAGCCTTCGTCGGGCCGCAACTCACCTGCGAGCAGCTTCAACAGCGTGGTCTTGCCCGCGCCGTTGGGGCCGGTGACCAGCAGCCGTCCGGAGGTGCCGAGGGTGAGGGATTCCAGACGGAGGCGGTCTCCTACGCGTACGTCCGACAGCTGTACCGCGGGGAGCTCGGCCGCTGACGCGTCTGCGCCATCGCCCGCCGTCCCGATGCGCGCGGTGAAGGCCACCGGCTGCGGTGGCGGCGCCACCGGGTTCGCCGTCAGCCGGTCGGCCCGCTCCCGGGCGTTGCGGATACGGGCCATCGTGCCGTGTGCCCGGCCTCGGGCCCGGAAGCCGCCGTGGCCGAAGTTGGCGAGCGGGGCCTTGCGCGGGATGCTGCCGAGGCGGACGGCATGGCGGGCGGCCAGCCGCTCGTTGCGGGCCAGTTCGGCCCGCCACTCCTCGTACTCCTGGAGCCGGCGGCAGTGTTCCGCGGCCTTGGCGGTGCGGTAGCCGGCGTAGCCGTCTCCGTACCGGGTGACCTTTCCCGCCTCGGCCTCCAGGACCGTGGAGGTCAGGCGCTCCAGGAAGACGCGGTCGTGGGTGACCGCGAGCACCGTGCCGCGGTGGTCCCGCAACTGTGCCTCCAGCCACTCCACGGCCTGGTCGTCCAGGTCGTTCGTCGGCTCGTCCAGGAGCAGCAGCTCCGGGCGGCCGGCGAGGACGGCGGCCAGGGCCAGCCGGGAGCGCTCGCCGCCGGAGAGGGTGCCGAGTCGTCGCTCGCGGGGGAGGTCGGGCAGGCCCAGATGGTGCAGGGCGAGGTCGATACGGTGGTCGGCGTCGTAGCCACCGCGCACCTCGTAGCGTACGAGGAGGGCGGCGTACGCGGTGAGTGCGGCCGGGTCCGCGCTGTCGCCGAGGGCCTGCTCGGCCCGGCGCAGCTCCGCTTCCAGTACGCGCAGGTCCGCGAGGGCCAGGTCAACGGCGTCCTGGACGGTGGCGGTCGGGGGCAGGGGGATGGTCTGCGGCAGGTAACCGATGCCGTCGGTGGCTGTGACGGTCAACTCGCCGCTGTCCGGGCGTTCCTGACCCGCGATGAGCCGCAGGAGGGTGGACTTGCCAGAGCCGTTGTCACCGATGAGCCCGGCCTTCTCTCCCGGCTTGAGAGTGAACGAGACCTGGTCGAGGACGGTGCGGCCGAGATAGCCCTTGGTGACCTGGTGAAGGGTGAGTTGTGAGGTGCGCATGAGCGGGTCCCTCCTGGCCGCGGGCTTCGGCCCGGGCCGGATCGGGTGGATGAGAGGGCACGACGGGGTGCGGCGACGGCGGAGCGGTGCTCCACGCCGTCGGCACCGGCTTTCTCAGAGGGAACCCATGCGGAGAACGGTACGACATGACGGACGGCTTGGCAAGACGATACGTCTCGTTGCGGAACGGTTTGATGGTCCGTTGGGGCCTTGAGGCAGTTGGGGCCGAGCGGCATGGGAAGCCCAACGGCCTCCAGCCTCCGGTGACACCGCGCAGACCTTGCACTGAAGCGGGGCGGCTACCGCGCCCAGCCGGCGGTGTCATGAGAGCGGGCGGGGGCTGCCGCACTCCCGGCGGGGCGCGGACACGATGGCGGCGGCCTTCGCCGAGTTTCGAACGGCGACCGCGCGGTTGCCTGCGGACGTCAGCACTGTCGGCCAACCCGATGTCGGTGGGTACAGCCAGTACGGCTCGAAGCGCCCGCCGCCTGTTGTCGCCGCCGCCACCGCCACCGCAGGCGCCGTTACACCGTCGGACATGACTGGCTCACCGTCGTGCCACTCCCCCAGCCTGCGGGCAGCTGCTCGGCCGCATGATCGATCGGCGGGGCCTGTGTACGGTGCTGCTGTTCCGACGGCTGATCACCGCACATGGGTCGCGTCGGTCACCCCGCGAACATGGCGAGTACGGCAATCATGCCGACGCCCAGCCACTCCCGGCGCGAATGCCCGCGAACATCGCGGAGCCGACCCCCACGCCACCGCACCGCACCGCACCGCACCCACGGTCAAAAGGTGATCCGCTGATCGATGCTGTTGAGACCTGGGCAGGGCAGCCCGCTCGACGGAGGCATCCCTTCACCGCTCAGTGCGGTGGCGTCGGCGGGTCGAGGGGTTCCCTGGCACACAGGCTGATGACGTCCTCACCTGACCGGACGAACTGGTCCGCCCCGGCCTCGGCCGTCGCGAATACATCCATCCGCTCAGACCGAACGCGACGCTCGTGATCCCGGCACAGGCCCACCCCACGGCAAGGAATCCGTGGGCGGTGAACAAGGGGGCGAGCGCGGCGGCTCCCACGGCCACGGCGAGGTTGGTGGCCAGGCTGTAGAAGGCGAGGATGGTCCCGCGGTGGTGCTGGGAGCATGCGCTCAGCAATGTGCTGAGCAGTGTGACGACCACGCTCTGCAGGACACCCCACAGGAAGAGGCAGACCGCCAGCGGCGCTGTCCAGTGGATGAGGAGCGGAACACCCACCAGGGCCGGGACCAGGCCCGCCAGCGAGGCGGCAAGCACGCGCTCCTTGCCCAGTTTGTCGGCCCACCTGCCCGTCACGAAACTCGTCGCGAACCCCAGCCCGTAGAGGAGGATCATGACGCCGGTCAGCGAACTCCCGGAACCGTACCGGTACTCCAGAGCGGTGCCGAGGAACGTGTACATCCCGTACCAGCCGAACATGACCAGGAAGGTCGCCAGCACATACACCGGCACCCTCGGTGCCACGAAGGCTTGGGCGGCCGACCGTGTCCAACCCGCCGACAGCTCAGGAGTCCGCTCCGAGACGGAGCGCCCCCGGGCGCCGCTCCGCCCCTCGCCGCGCACCAAGAACATCGCCCCCAGTACGAGGACACCGAGAAGCGACAGCAGAGCGAACACCCAACGCCAGCCCGCCCATTGCCCGACCAGAGACCCCATCGGCACGCCCAGCACGAGCGCGAGCGACCAGCTCGACACGAGGACACCCATGGCCTTGGCACGGTGCTCGTACGTGATCTGATCACCGACGAAGGCGTAGGCAGTGGGTACGAAGGCACCCGCCGCCAGGCCGGCCAACGCTCTCCCCGTGAAGAACACGCCCGTCCCGGTGGCGAACGCGCACAGAACGGTTCCCAGGATGAACACCGCCATCCCGATCTGCAGGCTGAGCCGGCGCGACACCCGGTCCCCGAGGGGCGCGAAAGCCAGCGCGCCGATCGCCGTGGCCCCGCCGTAGACGCTGACCGACAGCGCCATGACGCCCACCGAGGCGTCGAACGACTCGGCCATCCGCACGAGCAGCGGCGAAACGACCAGCTCCTCCGACCCGACCGCGAAGATCCCCGCCATCAGCGCAAGGACCGTCAGTACGGGGAACCCGGCCGAACTCTCCTCACTGCCCAGTTGGTCCGACATTCCGACCAGCCCTTCCTCGACGCAGGTGAATCAGCCGGCCGCAACCGCCGCAGACAGTGAGTGCCGCGCCCACCAGGACGACGGATGCGACCTTTCACCGGATCAGATCTACCCTCCCCAGCATCTCAACTGCCATTCTCCGCCCGCGACTTGCCGCCCGGTGAGGTGACCACAACCGTGATCCGCCGTCCTGATCCGCTGTGCCGCATGGTGACCGCTCGGCCGGTCAGGTCGCCAAGGACTTCGATCTCACCGGGACCGCAGTGCGTCTGCCGGTGAGCCAGTCCGACGTCGACGCGGATGTGCGCCTGGTTTCCCGCCGGCAACGGCGTGCGGGTCGCGAGGGAGCGTCCGGAGCTGCGGAACCGGCCACCGCCGCGGCTGATGTCCCATCCGGTCGCCGCGCGGCTGCGGGCCGTGCGCACGGCGGCGGGGAGCGCCCAGCCGAGTGCCGCACCAAAGCGGATGAAAGGGTCAGGCCCGGGCAGAAGAAGTGGATGGCTGACCTTTCGCAGTTGCTGCAGCAGGGCATGCGCCGTCGTCACCTGAACGCGCAGGCGCTTGCCGAGCGGACCGGTATCCGCACCCCCCGCATTCGCGTGTTCGCCCAGGACGGCGCCCACGGCCCCGTCCATCCCACCCAGGCGGAGCTGGCCGAACTCGCCGCCGCCCTGGCTCTGCCCCTGCCCGACGTCCTCGATGCCGCCCGCACTCCCCGGTAGCCCCGTCGGCCTGACGCCGCCCCGTCGCCGCGAGGGCCCGCTGCCTCTCGGTACGCGCGACAGGTGACTCCGGCGCGGGCGGGGCGCCGGCAGGGCGCCTCCCTGGCACCACGGCACCCCGGCGCTCCCGCCGCTCGTCATGGCGGCGGAGCGGGGGCCCGGGTCGTGATGGGCGCCGGGGCAGGCCGGCTCGTGATGCGCGCCGTGCGCGGGCCTTGAGTGGCCGGCCGTCACCTCAGACGGGAGTGGTGGACGTCACGGCTGGAGGCGTCGGACAGGGTGATGCGGGCCGTGATGCGCTTGCCGGTCGGCTCCCGCCGAACAGAGAGGTCCTCGGTCACCGCTTTGACGATCTCCAGGCCGTGCCGGCCGATCCTGCGGGGATCGGCGGACCAGGCGTGCGGAACGGTGGGATCGCGGTCCCATACGACGGCCTCCACCGCGGTGCCGACGGTCCGCAGTTCCATCTGCACAGGGCCGGGAGCGTACTTGTGGGCGTTGGTGACCAGTTCGCTCACGACGAGCTGGGTCAGATCCATCGCGCGCGCGGACACTTCCAGTCCGTGCTCGACCTGGACGCGAGTGAGAAATGCGGCCGCGTGGTGACGGGCCTGGGCGATACAGCCCTCCTCACCGTCCAGAGCGACCATGTCCGCTGTGTCCACTGAATCCGCCTTTGTTCCCCGTTCACGGACTGACCAGGTACCCGGTGTCATGCTTCGTATCCCGTCGGCGGAAGCATCAGCACACGCTCTCCGCATACCGGGCCCGAGTCCGCGCCAACGAATCCAGCCGGGGACACGGCGACAAACCCGCACGGAGCGCCCAGCCCCGTCGGCTGTCGATCGACTCACCACGTCGATGACATCCCTGTCGTGGCCCTGACCCGATGCGGCGAGACCGACCACAGCGTCCGCGGTCAGCTCCACCAGGCGCTGCCCACACCCGAAGGTGATGTGCCGCCACGGACAGCGATCGACCTCAGCGCCGTGACGTTCGTGGACTCCGTCGGCGTCAACACCGTCACGGCGGGCGTCGCGGGCCGGGCAGAGTCCCATCCAGACGCCGTTCAGCCGGCCGCACCGCAGCGCACCCACACCCGCACTCACACCCACACCCACACCCACACCGATGGCACCACCGGATCCCACGCGCACCCGTACGCAGATCTCCAGTCCGCCGCCACCGCTCGGCAGGCCTCCGGCAGGAGCCGTTTTCGGCCGGATGCCGTCTGTCGCGGATGGGTTACCCCCGGTAGCGTGTGCGGCCTTCACCGCCTTCTGGGGGGTCTCGTGAACGGTCTCCGTGCGGCCATCGTCTGCCTCGTGATCGCTTGTGCCGCGGTGGTGTCGCCGGCCGCGGCTGTGACATCGGGCTGGTCGGCGCTGCCGGTGCCGGCGGCGGCTCCGTCGGTGACCGTGTCCGACCTCGCCGCCCGCGGACCCCGCGAGGCGTGGGCGACCGGGCACGAGAGCACTGCCGATGGGCTACGGCCGATGTTGTACCGGTGGGACGGCACGGCGTGGAGCCGGGACACCACCTTCCCCGGCGCCGGGGAGTCGGGCTCGCTCGGCAAGGTGCAGTTCGTCGGCGAGGAGGTGTGGATCTTCCACCACCGCGGAGAGGCGGGAGAGATCCTGCGCTGGTCGGCGGGAGGGTGGAGTACCGTCCCGATGCCGCAGACCCTGTGGGTCTATCAGGACTTCGCCGCGGTACCAGGGGCCGCGTGGGTCGTCGGCCAGGACGACACCTCACTGAAGGTGTTGCACTACGACGGTTCCGGCTGGACCACACAGTCCACCCCGGACGGCGTGCACTTCGTGATGGGGATCACCGCGCGTACCGCCACCGACGCCTGGGCCTGGGCGGACACCAGCACCGGGGCCACAGTCCTGCGCTGGAACGGCACGGCGTGGCGGGACGCGAAGGTGTCGCTGCCGTCGAACAGCAACGTGCACACGATCATGCTCGAACCGTCCGGCCGGGTCACGATCGGCGGCAGCCAGTACACCGACGGCGGGGGCCGCACCTACCTGATGACCTGGAACGGGCACGCCTGGCGCACCGCCTACCCACCGCTGGGCGACACCTACACCGAGGGCATGGTGCGCGGCCCGGACGGCGCGTTGTGGCTGCCGGTGCGCAGCGACCGCGCGTTCCAGTCGAGGTACGCGCGAGTGGACGGCTCGCGCACCACCTTCTCCTACGGCCCGGAGCGCACGAACGCGATCGACGTCAAAGCGCGTGAACTGGCGAGGGCCGGGTTGTCGCTGATGTCCTTCGGGACCGTCGAGATCTACGGCACGAAACCGAACCTGATGAGCGAGCGGCTGGGAGGCTGACATGGCACGCAGACTTCTCGTCGCAGCGCTCGCTGTCGCCATGACCATCATGACCATCATGACCCCGGCCGCGGCGGACACACTGTCCTGGCACCATGTCGCGGTCCCGGCACAGGTACGCCCTCAGGCCGTGCTGAACGAGGCCGTGGCGTTCGGGCCGGACCGGGCATGGGCGGTGGGTGCCGACGCCGTCGGTCGCGAGGCGCCGGGCTTCCCGCTGCTGCTGCGCTGGGACGGAACCGCGTGGCAGCGCCAGAGTCTGCCCGGGGCCGGCTGGCAGGGGCAGCTGCTGTCCGTCGCCGCGACCTCGCCGACCGCGGCTTGGGCGGTGGGCCGCGACTCGGCGGGCGGCGCCCGCGTGCTCCGCTTCGACGGCATCACCTGGTCCGAGAGCAGGCCGCCGCGCGGTGTCGTGCTGGCGAAAGCCGTCGCAGGCGGCGGTGAGACCTGGCTGATCGGTTCGCGGGGCGGCGCACAGGCATTGCTGCGCTGGGACGGGCGCGGTTGGCAGGACGTCCCGGTGCCGCCGGGATCCGTGCACGGCCTGCACGTCCTGGCGGCCGACGACGTCTGGGCCGCGGGCTCCACCGATTCGACTGCGGCCGTGTCGCACTGGAACGGGCAGACATGGCAGCAGACGATCGTGGACGGGTATCCGCGATCGTCCGTGGGCAGTGTGCTGGCAGTCTCGCCGACGGAGGTGTGGGCGGGTGGCACGTCCGGGTTCGTCGGCGGCCCGGTGGGCAAGCCGATTCCGCCCCTGCTCGCCCGCTGGGACGGGCAGGCGTGGAGCCAGGTGGCCATGCCCGCCGTCTTCGGCTCGGTCACCTCACTGGCACCCACCGAGTCCGGCGCGCTGGCCTGGGTCGCGGTGGCCCGCTCGCTGAAGTGGGGCCCGCCGGGCAGTTATCCGCCGTGGGTCTCCGGGCCGGATCTCCTTGCCTGGAACGGGCAGTCGTTCACCGAGTACAGCGAACCGACGGTGGCCGGGGAGGGTGACTCCTCGATGCTGCGGCTGGCGCCGGTGCCGGGCACGGACACCGTATGGTCGGTCGGCCGCGCCGACGGCCCCGAGGGCACCTTCGCCCCACGCATCCTGCGATTCGGCTGAGAAGACGAACGGGGCTCTGTCCGAAGTGGACAGAGCCCCGTTTCGTGCGTGAAACCGCGGCCCCACAGCGCCTTGTGCAGCGCCTCGCGCAGCGCCGCGTCTCGACGGCCCGTCGGCGGTCGCGCGACCGTCGTGTCAGTAGCCGACGTGGAAGGTGGCGTCGGCCTTCTCCGTGGCGGTGGAGATCGGGTCGATGCGCAGGACGTAGTCAGTGTGCCGGATGTAGCGGGTCGGGAAGTTGTACGAGCGGAAGGACGACCAGGAGGTGTCGGCCAGGCCGGCGGTCTTGTAGAACGTGGCGTCCGCGGCGAACGTCGAGGTTCCGTCGTTCTCTTCCAGCCGCAGGTTGTAGCTGAAGTGCCGCAAGTAGCGGGTGGGGTAGTTCACCGACTGGAAGGACACACCCGCGCTGTCGGCCAGGCCGGGCACGAGCTTCCACTGCGAGTCGGGGTACGGGTCGAACGGGTAGGTGTCGATACGGCCGACGGAGTTGGCGTGGCGGACGTAGCGGGCCGGGTAGTTGTAGGACTTCAGCCGGTTCCAGGCGGGAGAGCCCCACTTCGCCACGAGGTTGTTGTACTCGGTCGTGGTGATCGTCTCGATGGCACAGTGCTTGGAGTTCAGCGGCTGGGTGTAGGCGCGCTGGTCCAGCGCGGTCCAGGTGCCGGCGGCCAGGTCGTTGCTCTGCCAGGCGTAGAAGACGCCGTTGGGAGTGTAGGTGTCGCCCCACAGGTACCAGGTGCTGGACGTCAGGGACTTCACCAGGGTCGGGGCCTCGGTGCCGCCGTGCGAGACCGGCGTGCTGAAGGGCGTGAAGCTGCCCGGGGCGAGGGTGGTGGACCGTGCGCCGACCAGGGTCTGGTCCTTCTTGTAGTAAAGGTAGTTGACGCCGTTCACGCCTACGGCGAGATTGCCGTCGATGATGTCGTAGCCGGGATCGAAGAAGACCTGCGCGGACGTCACCGTCTGGAAGTCGGTGGTGTAGTTCACCATGAGCACGTTGTGGCCGCTGGAGTTGACGGACGAGTAGATGATCCCGTACTGGCCGCGGCCGGCGTCCCAGAACGCCTCCGGTGCCCAGCTGTGGGTGACCATGTCGTGCAGTCTCAGTCGGCGGTAGCCCGTGAAGGTGCGCAGGTCCGCGGAGTCCCAGACGTGGATGTACTGGCTGTTGTAGCTCCAGTCGGTGCCTTTGAGGTCGGTGGCGAGTACGACGAAGGTGCCGTCCTGCTTGCGCATGATGAACGGGTCGCGCAGACCGCCCGCGCCCGCTGTCGGCGTGACGACGGGGTTGTTCTGGTTCAGCGGCATCCAGCGCAGGCCGTCGGTGCTGACAGCCAGGTGCAGGCCGTAGTCGGCCTCCAGCATGGTCGTGGACTCGGTGAAGTAGCCCATGACGTAGGCCGAGTCCGCGGCGTAGGCGGGCAGTGCGCCGACGGTCAGTGTTCCGGTCAGGGCCAGCGGTACGGTCGCGGACATGCCGAGGAACAGCCGGCGCGATGGGTGGGAGCCGGGGCCGGGTGTTGCGCTCATCTGCTCTCCAGGTGCGTGCGGGGGCGGGACAGTGGCCGCGCCGAGCGGGGAGGAACAGGGGGACAGACCTCGACGCACGCTCACTGATGACCGGTATTTCGAACGGAGTTCGGTGAACCGATCAGAAGGTAGAGGTGAGGCGAGTGCGCGTCAACGGTTCTGGCGTTCCTCACCCTGCCGGTTGCCGAACGCGGATGTCATCCGGTGCTCCGGCCTGCGGCAACGCGAGACAGGTGAGATCGGTGAAGTCAGCCCTCGGCGTTTTCTCCAGGACTGGAGGGTGTGCGAGAAGCGGCCCAGTCGGTCCCGGAGGGCGCCGTGCGGGACCTTACCGACGCGCCGGCGCCGTTACGGCCTGGTCGGCCATGATCTCGGCGGCAAGCAGCAGGAGAACGGGCCGGACGACATCGGCTCGGCCCGATCGAACTGTTGCTGTGACCCAAGTCCCGGCTCCCCCGCACGGATCCCCGGACGCGCCCAGGGCAGCCGTTGTGGCGCACGTCGGGCCGGTGCGACCATACAGGTCGCGAGCGAAGGGACACCGACGTGAAGCAGGACGACCAACGGCCGCCCGCCGCAGTGCTGTTCGACGCGCTGGGCCCCGACTACGAGAAGGCGTTCGCCCATGCCCGCGCGCACCGAGCCGCCTTGGAGTGGCTGATCGAGCGGCTGCCGCCCGCCGCGCGGACACTGGACGTGGGCAGTGGCACCGGCAGGCCCACCGCGGCGGCGCTCATCGAGGCGGGGCACTCGGTGCTGGGCGTCGACGTCTCCCCCGTCATGGTCGAACTCGCCGCCCGTCAGGTGCCCGAGGCCCGGTTCCACTGCGGCGACATCCGGGATCTCCCGCTTGAGGCGGACTCGTTCGACGCCGTGTGCGTGTTCTTCTCGCTGCTGCAGATGTCCCGGGCCGAGCAGTCGGCTCTGACGCGGCGCCTGGCACTGGCCCTGAGGCCCGGCGGCCATCTGGTGCTGGCCACCGTGCCCGTGGACGTGGAAGACGCCGACGTGGTCTTCATGGGCCTGCCGGTCCGCGCCACGAGCTTCACCGAGGAGGACGTCATCGGCATGGTGAGGGCGGCGGGACTGACAGTGCTGTCCCGGCACAGCACCGTCTTCACCCCGGACTACCCCGACGCCGGCCCCGAGCCCCACCTCTTCCTGTACTGCCGCCGCGACGAGACCGGCCGCTGACATTCAGGCGCTTTCTCCTGTTTTCCACTGCTGTCCACCAGAAGGTCACTGCCCTCGGCCTGATGGAGGATGCCGGTCTTCATATGGGTCCTTCCAAAGGTTGCACCACCGCCCTGAGAACGGCGCGATGTGATGAATGTGCGGGCGGAGGCTGACCGCAGCCGCGTATATCCGCCGGGCCCCTGGGCGCCCCCGGCAGCCGGCTCGGAGAGGCTGGCCGGCCGGTGGTGGTGGTGATGAGGGTGTCGCAGGAAAGAGTGTGTCGAGCACAAAACGGAGGCCGCCTCCGGGCGTACCGCACCCCCAAACCTGCCGAAGGGCCCCTGGACAGGCTCGCCGCGGCTGCTTCTCGCCGTCGAGCCCGGCGATCCGGCTGTCGCGGCGGAGTCGGTGTTCACCTTCGGCGCCCGCGACGCTGCCGACCGGTGGCGCCACCCCGCACGTTGCACCACGCCCGAACCCGCCTCTCCCCGCCGACACCTGCCACCACCCGACGTGAACACCGCACCGACGCCGGCCCGGCCCGGCGCGGCGGCACCAGCCGACGCGCGACGCCAGGGACCACGCCCCTGCCCCCGGCCGCACCGCCGTTCCGGCGCTCTCTCATTCCCGCAGGGACCTCCGCGTCTCCGCGTCGGCAGATACAGCAGCACGAGGCGCATGCCGACAGCATTGAGGGGTACGCCGTCGAACGTCAGCACCTACCTCCTCATTGGAGGCACCATGTCTTTGCGGTCGTGGATCCGTGAGCACCTGGCAAGCAAGGGAACTGAGTCATCCTCCATGAACGCGGCCACCGCAGAGGTTGCTTCAGGCAGGCCGCAGGACGCGGGCGGTAAGCCGGAGACCGACGCCGCGGACCAGCACAGCACGACAGGCACCACGCCCAACGAGACGTTCGTGGGCCGAGTCGCCGGTGACGACCCCGGTTCCCTGGAAACCGGCGCCGAAAAGCGCGCTGAATAGCGCGGCAGGACGGCGGTTCACCGACCTCGGACGACGGACCACCGAGCAGCTGTACAGGGCGCCTGCGCCCGGAATGAGCATCGAGCAGAACCGGCGCCGGCCGGCCAGGCTGCGCACCGAAGGGCTCATCGAGCGGGTGACGCCGCTCCAGGCCGAGTGACTGCCCGCCTGATGTCCCGCTGGCTACCGGATGCGGGTCCCGACGGCGTGGCCGCAGCTCCTCGGTGCGGGCCTACGCTGCTCACACGGATGAGATGAGCGGTCAGGCGGCGCCGAACTCGTGTGCGGGGCCGCCGCGCCACTCCACCCACTGCGGGTCGTCCAGGACGGCCTCGGGGTCGGTGATGCCGGCGCTTTCGAGGTACACGACCAGGTCATGGTCGCTGTAGGCGGTGCCGAGGATCTCGTCCCGGCCGTGGCTGTGCACGGTGACTCTCCGGCCGCCGGTGTCGGAGGACTGGTGCACGATGATCGGCGCGCTGGTCACGTCTCCCAGCGTGCCCCCGGCCGGGTCGTTCGGCGAGTCGGCGGGGCCCGTCGCCGCATGTCGTTGCGTGTGGGCCGAGCACCAGCAGCGCGTTCTGCGCGTCGGCGGGACGGGTCCGGGCACCCGTGCCACGCCGTGCCTCGAAGCAGGACGCAGGGGCCGTCCAGGACAGAGTGCGGCGCACCAGGGAACCTTCCGGCGTTCATGCTCCACTGGCCGGCCATCGACCGGGACGGCGTCACGGAACATGTGGAGGAGAGCGACGATCTCCTGAGCCAGGAACGCTTCCGGGATCTCGTCACCCGACTGGTCCGCGCCGACGAGGACCAGGCCGTCGCCGTGCGCCGCTGAGCTCCTGCCGGCCTCGGTCGGAGCCGACTCGCACGGATGGTTCGGAGCCGACTCGCACGGATGGCGAGGGTGCCGCCGGGGCCTTCAGGGCAGCCCCGGCGCCCCTGTCCCTCACACTCCCCAGGCCGCCCCGCGCTCCAGGCCACGGATGTCGATCCCGTGCTGTGGGCGCTCCCCCGGGCCGACGGGGACCGTCCCGGCACCGGCTCGTCGCCCGGAGTCCGAGGGCGGCAGGTGTTCTGGTGGGACCGGCAGGGGATGTGATTAAGGTTGGGGATGCTTGGGACGAAGGCACGTCCGCAGTGTGCTGCACGGCCGGCCTCGCATGCGCGAGACGTTTGAGCGTCACACGTGCGGACACGAGTGCGGAGCTGAGTAAGGGAGGCCGTTCCGTGCGCCAGGAGCCGTCGAGCCCGCCCCGGCCCGATACCGTCCGTCCTGTCCGGACGTCGTCTGTGCGCGAGCGTGACATCGAGCTGCGCAATCGCCGGCTGGCGCGCGCGGCTGTCGTGCCCGCGCAGCAGATACTGCTCGGACGCTACCGGCTGGCTTCCGAAGAAGCGGCTTTCGAGCTGCTGCGCCAGGCCTCCCAACGGTTCAATATCAAGCTGCACACGCTGGCGGACGCCGCGGCACGCATCCCCGGCCCCGACGCGGGCGCCAAGCTGTGGTTCCCTGGCCGGGCCCGCTACAGCCCGCCGCCACTGCCGGGCCTGGCCGTGGACGAAGCGAGCCGCACCAGCCAGGGGGCGGTTCTGACTGCCGCTATGCGGCGCATGCTGCACGTCACCGAGGCCGGCATGGGCAACGTACAGCTGGCCGAAGGCGGGATGCTCCGCCTGGAGAAGCACACCGGACTGGACCGGGAGTTCACCGACTTCTTCGCCTTCGTGCAGGATGAGACCACATCCTGTGCGCAGGCCGCCGCGCAGCGCCAGCAGGTCACCGTGAAGGACGTGGCGGTCGCCGACGTCTTCGACGAAGACTCCCGCCGCACGATCCTGCACGCAGGCAGCCGTGCCGCCCACAGCCTCCCGCTGACCAGCCGCGCCGGGACAGTGCTGGGGATGATCTCCTCACACCACGAAAGGCCCCTGACGGACTTCACCCGCGCCCAGCTCGCCGCCCTGGACACCATCGGGACTCAGGTGGGCCAGTGGCTGCTCTGGCACCGGCACACCGTGGTGCTGGACGCCCTCGAACACCTCCACGCCACCGCCACACACTGATTCAGTCACCCGCAGGCAGCGGGCGTGAGGCTCCTGCGGCCAGGTGTCCGAGCCCGGCTACCACCGAGGCTCGGGACAGCAGCGAGAGAGACAGCAGCACAGGGCCATGGGGGTGTCGGCTGCCGGCTGCCGGCACCCGGGTGCTGCGATGCGCCCCGCCGAGCCGGGTCCGCTTTCGGCCCTCGGGCTGAAGTTCAAGTTGGGGTTCTTCACGATCCCGGAGCGCCAGGCCGTTGCGCTGTGTTGGACTCGTACTTTGTGGGCAGACGCCCCGCGTAACGGTCACGGCTCAGGAAGCGGGCGGATCGCATGGATCAGGCTGCCCAAAAAGAGGAGCAGCTGCAGGACGAGGGGCTGATCAAGGTCTCCGAAGCCTATGAGGGCAGCTCCGGCGACATCGCCCAGGCGCGCGAGTTGGCCCGCACCTTTCTGGAGCGTGTGCGGGCCGGCCATGGTCTTCCGGTGTCCGGCCGGGTGAGGGACACGGTCCAGCTGGTGGTCAGCGAGTTGTTGACGAACACCTGCAAATACGCGCCCGGCCCCTGCCTCCTTGAGGTCGAGGTGACCGGCGGCCGGATCGAGATCACGGTCTGGGACAGTGACCCGACGTTGCCGGTGGCCAAAGCCGCTGACCCGGGCCGGGTGGGCCAGCACGGTCTGGAGATCGTGCTGGCCGTGTGCCAGAGCTTCGAGGTGCACCGGGAGCCCGTTGGCAAGCGCGTGACCGCTGCCGTCATGTTCGCGGACGACCTGGGCGGAGACCTCGCGGAATATGACCCATGAACATGATCGCGCCCGCCCCGACCTCTCCCCCGTCTCGACCTCCCCCCGCCTGACCTCGCTCGACCTCGCTGCCGTGCTGACTGCGGCCTGCTGTTACTGCGGCCTGCGGCGCCACCGCCCGCCCGGCGCGTTCACCAGGGCACAGGACCGACCACCACGACATCGGCCTGGGCTGCGTGGATCGATGCCTCGCAGGCGGCTGAACCGCCCCTGGGGAGCGCCTGACAAGGCGCTCCCCGCGCGAACAAGCACCTCACCCGCGGGACTTCATGGCTGCTTCGCCAGTTCCCCCAACCACGCATGCCCTGGGTGCACGCGCTCCAGCCATCCCCTCAACGCGTCTCTGCGTGCCCGGTCCAACAGCGGCAACACGCCCTCGAAATCCGCTTGATCCTTGGGCCGTACCGCTTTCGCTTTGAACAGCAGCACCAACTCCGGCATGAGGTAAGGGATTCCGTCCGGCGTTCGCTCGATGATCGCGTCGTACGGCAGCCTCAGACGCTCGTCCCGTCGGCAGATCCACGTGTCACCCTCGTGCGGCTCGCGGAAGACGTCGAACAGGAACTGGCCGCTTGCGGGGTCCCGGAGCCACGTCTGGTACGTGGCCGCCAGCACCTCGGTGCCCGCCTCCTCCCAGATCCGCCCCTGGCCCACGGCGTCCCACACGTATGCGGGGAAGCGGTCCCGGATCTGCGGGAATCCCGCCGCGGGCACAGCGATCTCCAGATCGCCGTGCGGCCGTGACCGGCCTCGGCGGAACAGGTCCAGCGCCCATCCCGCCGCGACGTACCAGGGCACGGCGACGCCAGCCAGCCGCTGCGCCACCTGCTCCGGCCGCCAGGCGCCCGACCAGCGGGGTTCCACAGTGCCCGCGTCGACCACCACACCACCGGACAGAAGGGAATACGTCATCGTCACAGGTTATCGATCCGCCGTACCCGGCCCGGCCGGGTACGGCACACAGAGCACCGGGCGTTCCCTCACCTTCCCTTCCGCCGGACTCGGCGCCGAGGTCGGGACGCCTACCTCAGGGGGCACCGCTCCAGCAGTGTCGCGGGATCCGCTCCGGCCGGACGCCGAACGGTGTGGCCGGCCGGCGGAAGGGCCTTCCCTGCCAGCCACCGTTCCAGGGCGGTGAAGGCCGAGCGGTGGCACGGGACCATCGGGCGCAGCTTGTCCGGGAAGGCGTCGACGAGCGAGTCCGTGTGCGTGCCGTCCTCGATGCGGTAGTAGCGCAGCAGCGGGCCGCGCCCGGCTTCGCGCACCATACGGGCGTAGACGTCGGAGTCCTGACTGATGGGCAGCAGCACGTCGAGAGTGCCCTGCAAGGTGATCAGTGGCTTGCCGATGTGTCCGGTGAGGGCGATGCGGTCGACAGCACGGTGGACCGAGGGCGGCCGGGTGGCGTGGTCGTAGTCGGCATCACAGCCCGGGGTGCCCGAGGCACAGAACGCTGTACCCGCCTCGGTCGTCCCGTCGAAGTCGGGGTCCAGTTCCTCGCGGTAGACGCGCTGGGTCAGGTCCCAGTAGACGGAGTGGTGGTACGGCCACAGGAACTCGGAGCCCGCAGGGTAGCCGGCCCGGTGCATGGCCTCCAGAGCGTCTTCGGCACCGGGGCCGCCCGCGGCGTACTCGGGATAGTGGCGCAGGGCGGGTGGCAGGAAGGTGAGCGGGTGGGGGCCGCCGGAGCGCCACAGGGTGCCTTCCCAGTCCACTCCGCCGTCGTAGAGCTCAGGGTGGTTCTCCAACTGCCAGCGCACCAGGTAGCCGCCGTTGGACATGCCTGTGGCGATGGTGCGGGCGGGGGGCCGGTGGTAGCGCTCCGCGACGACGGCGCGGGCGGCCCGCGTGAGCTGCGTCAGGCGCGTGTTCCACTCGGCGATGGCGTCTGCGGGTCTGCGGCCGTCGCGGTGGAAGGCGAGACCGGTGTTGCCCTTGTCGGTGGCGGCGAAGGCGTAGCCGCGCGCGAGCACCCAGTCGGAGATCGCACGGTCGTTGGCGTACTGCTCGCGGTTGCCCGGTGTTCCCGACACCACCAGGCCGCCGTTCCAGCGGTCGGGCAGCCGGATGACGAACTGCGCGTCGTGGTGCCAGCCGTGGTTGGTGTTGGTGGCCGACGAGTCGGGGAAGTAGCCGTCGATCTGGATCCCCCGGACACCGCTCGGTGTGGGCAGGTCCTTGGGGCTGAGTCCCGCGAAGTCCGCCGGATCGGTGTGGCCGGAGGCCACCGTTCCGGCGGTGGTCAGCTCGACCAGGCAGTCGGCCTGCTGGTGGACCGCGCCCGGTACGCGCGGCAGGGCGCGTCCGGCGCAGTGACCGCCCGCCGGCTTCCGCGCGCCGGTGGACGGCGCCGCCGCGGCCGACGCGGCGACGAGGGAACAGGCGGCCGCGAGTGACAGCGCGCCGAGGACCGAACGCCTCCGGGGCCGTCTGCGCGAGGGGGTGGTGGCCGTGCCGGGTGGGAACATCCGATGCCTCCAGGTCGTGGCGGACAGGCCGGAGATTAGGGGAACGCTCACCGCACCGGACATGTGTGGGCCCGCCATGATGGCGCCCCTGACAGGGGCGCCGGACACCATGGCGGACCGTTGTAGCCGCGCCGATGCGACGGCTACGAGGTGCGAGGGTGCGGGGTGTGAGGGTGCGGGGTGTGAGGGTGCGGGGTCCCGGGGTGCGGGGTGTGAGGGTGCGGGGTGTGAGGGTGCGGGGTCCCGGGGTGCGGTCAGGGGCAGCCGTTGTCGGCGAGGGTGTAGTAGCCGGTGGGCGACTCCTCGAGGGTGTGAGTGACGAAGGTTGTAGTTCGGCACGCCGGATGCCACGATCTGCCGGCCGCCTGCTCGCCGCCTGCCCGAGCCCGAGCCGCCGGCTCCGCGCCGTCGGGATGCCCACGGGCAACCTGGGGCGGCCGCACCGTCCACGACCAGGGCGTCGGCACGACCGCATGGGCTACGGCCGGGCCTCGGGCCTCCGACGGCAACCCGGAAGACACCACACGATGTCGAGCCGGCCCTCCGCGCGGGTGGTGCACGCAAGGGCCGGCTCGAACGCGTCCGGGCACCGCTCGCCTCCTCGGACGGACGCGGCTGCCCGGGGGCTCGCACTGCGGGTTCGAACTCGTCGGACGGACGCGGCTGCCCGTGGGGTCGCACTGCGGGTTCCCTCAGCAGGCGTCGGTGCCGCGTCCCACGGCGGCGGACCGTCAGACCTGTGCCCGCCGGAACACCCCCGCGCACGAACGCCGAGAAGTGCTCCGACCGGGCCGTCCATCAGAGCGACGATCAGCCGCCGCTCTTACGCCGGAACGTCCGCTGGCTCGCGGCCGGACCGTGCGCGCCTCGGATCTTCGACGCGTCCGCACGCGTGGCACCCTCCACCTGCTGGCTGCGCTTACGCGCCAGAGCCTCACGGAACTTGCGCTTGAGGTCGTTGTCGTCCTCCTCATCGGGCGTGAGGGGAGAGTTCTCGGGCTCGACCGGCTCCGGACCTTCGAGCGGTGAAGACTCGCCAGTCATGATGACCTCCTGGGCTCAGACAGTAAGAAAGCACAGCCTGTCACGCCAACACCCCTAATCCGAACCAGCACCATGATCGCCGGCAACGATGTGCAGTCGCCCCCCGCGCGGCATTCCCTTCCGCGCGCTCAGAACGGTGCAGCATCGCGCCGGCCCGGAACCGCACACCGGCTTCCGCTCCGCCGGTTCGGACGCCGAGCTCAGAGCCCGGCGACCTTCGCACTCGCCGACAACTCGTAGACCAGCGTGACCGTGCGCCTGCCACCGGGTGGAAGGGGGACGTTCCAGCGGACGACGCCTTCCGCGTCGACGACGTCGGGCGGCGGGGAACAGGCCTCCTCGCGGAGCCGTATCCCGACCGCCGCGATCTCGGAGACGGGGATCCGCTCCCGCAGGACGACCATCCGTCGGTCCTGTTCCCCGGGGGCGGAGAACCGGGACACGTGCAGGTGAACCGTGCGGGTGACCACGGTCCGCTGGGTGATTCCGGTGGTGTCGCGGGACTCCTCGGCACGCCGGACGACCCGGTAGTCGTCGCAGCTGCCGAAGGCGAGCTCGACGGGGGCACCGGGTACGGTGAAGTCCAGCGTGCCGCGGCCGCTGAAGCCGCTGCCGCGGACCAGGTCCACGGGACCGGCGAGCAGTGCGTGACCGGACGCGTTGTCGCACCGCACCACCTGCGTGACCAACGGGGACAGCTCGGGTGAACAGGCGTACTCGCTGCTCACGGCCGTACGGAAAACGGAGAGCGGCACCCGGTGAGCGCGGCCGTCCGCCGGCACGGAGACGGGCGCGGACGCGTGCAGCACGCGCGCCTCGCCGCCGTCGTCCACGCCCGGGAGGCCGAGGACCGGGGCCGGGCCGAGCTCCGCGATCTCCTGCTCGCGCACCTCGACGTCGACGCTGCGCCGCTCGGCCGCTGAGCGCTCCGTGAGCGTCAGCCGGTCCTCCCCCAGCCTCGGTGGCTCGGTGGCCATCGCCGACCTGGCCGTCGAGAACGTCAGTCGTACGTCCGACCAGTCCTCGCCGGTGCGCTGCCAGACCATCGCGTCGGTCTCCAGTGTCAGCGAGTCGCCGTCGAGCACGGCCCGGTAGGCGGGCCGCCACAGCGCGCACGGGGTGAGGTGAGTGAGGCGCAGCCCGGCCTGCCCGGCGGTTTCGGCCCGCACGGTCAGCTCGATGTGGCCGACCAGCTCGGCGGGTTCCTCCTCCGAGAGGTCCATGGCTTGCTGAGCGTCGCTGAGTTCGACGGCGAGGGCGGCCAGCCGGGCCTCGACGGTGCGCAGTCGCTCGCCGTAGGAGTCGCGCTGGTCGCCCACGCGGTCCAGTTCGCGCGCCCAGCGGGGGCCGTCCGTCTCGCCGAAGCCGGCGCCTTCGCCGATCTCGCGCAGCAGATCGGCGGCGAGACGGCTCAGCAGGTCGAGGCGGGCCCGCAGACGGTCGCGCCGCTGCTCCAGGGCGAACCGCTCCTCTTCGAGTGCGTGCACGCGCAGGCGCAGGGCGGAGTCGTCGGTGGACGGCAGCGGCCCGCGCGGCGTCCAGCCGCGGACGATCCGCGCGTCGAGCACGGTCGCGGGGTGATCGGCGGCCAGCTCGGCGTGGAGGGTCCGGTCGACGGCCAGCCCACTGACCGGCCCGAGCCGCAGGCGCTGGACTCCGGCTTCCAGGTCCAGCACGGTGGCACGCTCGATGTGAGCGCGGTCCTCCAGGCAGGTGACGGCGGTGACGGGGAGAGGTATCGGCTTCAGGGCCGTGGACATGGTGTGTCAGCTCCTGCGGTTGCCGCCGACGAGGGCCTTGCCGGCCGGGATGCGGATCTCGTAGCCCCCGTGGAGGGCGGCGGTGCCGCCGGCGGACAGGCTCACCCGCCAGACGCGGGTGCCCGGGGCATGGTGATCGTGTTCCGCGTCCTCCCCGGGTGCTGTCCAGTCGGCCCGTTCCTCGATCCTGACGTCCGGATCGGAGGTGACCGGAATCCGCTCGCGGATCTCGACGGTGACGGGCTTCGCGAGCCGGTTGGCCACATCCACGTGGACTTGGTGGTCGAGCACGGTGATGTGGTTGCGCAGGCCGGAGGTCGACTCGGTCAGGTTCGTGCGGCGGGTGACCTGGATGCCCTCGGCGGGCCCGAGGCCCATCCGCCGGACGCCTCCGGGGGCGAGGGTGGGCAGTGCGGCGGTCAGCAGGTGGTCGTCATCGACGGTGACCTCCACCGGGCCGGCCAGCAGCGCCTGGTCGGTGGCGTTGGACAGCAGCAGTGTGGCGTACACGGTCTGCTCCACGGACGGCACACAGAGGTACTCGGTGTGCAGCTCCACCGGGATCTCGGTCACGGTGACGGTGTGCCAGGTACCGTCCGAGGGGATGTCGGCGCGGGCGACGGCATCGAAGCGGTGGTCGAAGGAGCCTGCCGACTCGCGGGGCCGCACGGCGTGCGGGGGCAGGGGCAGTTGGGCCACTGATGCGGCGCGGCGGCGGTGTTCGGCCGCCACCGGGTCGAAGGGTGCCTCCGGGAACAGCCTGCCCCGGCGACCGCCCTGCTCGTCGGGGCCGCTCAAAACGAGAGCGGCGTAGTCGAGTTCGGCGCCGCTCGGCTGTGGTGGGCCGGTCACCGGTGCCGGATGTGGAAACGGTGAAGGCGGTGGAGGCGGTGGAGGCGCACCGGCCGCCGCTGGGGCGGCCACCGGACCGGCCTTCGGTGCCGCAGACGGTGGCGGCACGGCCGCGCCCGGAGCGGCGGGAGCCATGACGGCGGGCGCCGGGAAGGAGCCGCCGCCGGCACGCGGCATACTGCCGGTTCGCGACGGGACCGGCTGGGTGAGGCCGGGCATCGGGCCGTCGAAGGCCTGGGGGGCCTGGGGGGGCTGGAGGGTCTGCTGGGTCCGGGGGGCCTCGGGGAAAGCGCTGCCTGCGACGCCGGAGCCCTCGGCCGCGGCAGGCGGCCCGCCGTAGCTCTGCGGTGTCGGCGGCGGCACGAGGGGACCGGACGGCAGCCCGGCCACGGCGCTTCCGAGAACGGCCGTACCCGCGACGGCCGAGGCGGGGCCTGCCGCGTCGTACCCGGCGAACAGGTCGGCGAGCCCGGCCGGGGGCTCACGCCAGCCGGAGGGCGCGGGGGCGGCCTGACGGCGCCCGATCCGCAGCGAGCGGAGTTTCGGCAGGTCGGTACGGCGCCGCAGATCGGCGGTGGCCAGGGCGATGCGCACACCGGTCCAGTCCTCTCCGGTGCGCTGCGCGACCGAGGCGCGCAGCACCAGGCGGCCGCTGCGTTCGCCCTGCCGGTGGGTGAGACGGTAGGCCGGCACCCAGACGGCGCCCGGCACCATGTACTCGAGCTCCAACTCCGCCTCACCGGTGCCGTCGAGGGTCAGCACCGCGTTGACCGTCGTGCGTACGTGCGCTGAGGGCGCGTCGGTGGAGGCGCGGAGCACCTTGTCCGCCGCGACGGCCAGGTCGTGCTCGACGAGGCGCAGCTCCTCCTCCAGCCCGACCAGACGGGCGTGCAGTGCCGTCAGTCGTTCGTCGACGAAATCAGCGAGTCCGAGCCACGCGTCGACCGGGGTGACGCGGTGCGGATCCTCACGCCTGCGGGTCGGCGGCACCGGGTGCAGCGCCGTGACCTCCCTGATCAGGTTCAGCTGCCGGTCCCGGCGCCCTCGCGCCGCCGCGTGCTGGTCCCGCAGCCGCTCGGCCTCGCGCCGCAATGCGTCGGCCGTGCCGGTGTCGAGCGGCTCGGCGTCGGTCTCCACCCGCACCTCGGTGCTCCGCACGCCGGACGCGCCGATGACGCGGACCCGCAGCGAGCCCGGGTCCATCGCGCGGGGCAGTCCTGTCACCCGTACCCGGCCGTTCGGCGGCACGGTGCCCCGGGCCATGCGGCTGCAGAGCGCACCCTGCGCGTACACCACGACCGCGTCGAGGGTCGATGCCCAACGTGGCGTTGTCCCGGCCTTCATCTGATCCGTCCCCCGTGTCCGTGCGAAGTGAAGCCTACGCCGGGGCCGTTCGGCACAGCACACGACGTCACGTGGGACATCATGACCGACTCCCGCGCCTTCGCGCCGCTGGCAGCGGAGTGCGGGGGTCAGGTGGGGGCGCCCGGGACGGGACTGCCGTCGAGCAGGGACAGTTCGACGCCGTGCCGTGGTCGTTCGTCGCTCGGACTCCTGGCAGGGCGGCTCCCCCGCTCGCCCTGAGCCGGGGCGGGGATGTTTCTTCACCGTGGACCCTCGCGCGGTCCACTCCTCGGTGAAGGTCGGCTGGTCACGGGTGACGCCGTCCGAGCCATCCTCCAGGGCTGTTGTTCGGCAGTCGCGCCCTCCTGTCCGAGCCACCCGGCAGTCCGCTGCTCCTCGCTGTTCTTCCGAGGAAAGGGTCGTTGGCGCTGCCGCCATGCGCGGGGTTTGAGCACCCACGAGCCCGTCAGCCGTCGGTGCGGCCAGGTAGGTTGCCGGACGTGGATGACGGAATCGAGTGGATACATGAAGCCCTCCATGGGTGGGGCTTCCATCTGGTCGCACTCAGGGACGCCGAGGTCGAGGACCTGGCGACGATGCTGGGCGCTGAGCCCGGAACTGTCATGGACGCGTCCGCCTTCAACGCCATAGTGGCAGCGGCAGGCAGCACCGTGAGGCTGCCGGACCTCGCTCGCCTGGGCACCTGTGAGCGGTGGGCCTTCGCGTTCGAGACCGGCGAGGGCGTCTTCCGGCGCGACCGGGACCATCTGCGCCACCTGTGGGAGGGCCGGACCTACGCGCACGTCACCGACACCATCGTGGATCCACCGACGGTCGTCGCCTTCGTGGACGGCGCGTGGGACTGGCAGTACCGCGAGGGCGAGGTCCACGACCAGGTCCGAGCCGATCACCCGCTCACCGTGCGCATGACCACCGAGATCGCGCTCGGCAGCGCCGTTCCCGACCCGGACTTCCCGGACGACCCCGACGAGTGAGGGCTGCACGTCCCGGACATGGCCGCTGTGTACCGACTGTTCGGGGAGCACTTCGGGCTGGCCCTCCCGCGCGAGGTCATCGGTGAGCCGTACTCCGAGAACAGCGGGTTGCAGGGGGTGTTCACCGCACCACGCACCCTGCCGGACGGCCGGCCGAACCCCAAGTACGACCGCATCCGCCACGGGACCCGTCCGCACGAACGGCCCGGTCACGGACCGTAGCAGGGGCCGGTGGGCTGTCACGCCGATCGACGAGACGGCCCGCGTCCGGACTCGGCCCGGGCTGCTGGCCGTTCGGCCGCACGGACAGAGGACATCCGCCCTGCCCGGACCGGGCTCGGGCGAGACGGCCGCGAGATCGCCGGCGGCCCCTGGATCGGCGGTGGCGGTCCGGGTCGCGATCGCCGGCCGGGCCGGCCGGCCGATGCCCGCGTGCTCCGGAAGATGGCCTAGTCAGCCGGTGAACCCTGACCCGGCTGCCCCGCTGCGCGCGATGGGTCGGCCAGGACTGCGTCGGGGTGGTCGGCGCAGTAGTCCCGTACCACCGATGCGAAGCCCGGGTCGGGGTCCAGCCCGAGCGCGGCGGCGCGCGTGTTGTCGAAGGCGGAGGGCCACGAGCCCACGATGGCCTCGACGGCAGGGTCGGGTCTGATCGTCACCAGGTCGGCGACGGCGTCACCGGCCACCTGCCGGAGCGTGGCCAGCATCTCGGCGACCGAGATGGTGAGCGCCGGAAGGTTGACCGGCAGTCCGCCGACGAGCTGGCCCCTCCTCACCCCGCGCTCCGCTTCGGCGATGCGGAGGATCGCCTCGACGGTGCGTCGCGGCGAGGCCAGAGCCACCCGCAGACCGGGACGTACGGGACAGATGGCCGGGAGGCCCGCGAGGGGCTCGCGGATGATGCCGGACAGGAAGCCGGAGGCGGCCGCGTTGGGCTTGCCGGGCCGCACCGACACGGTCATCAGGCGGGCGACCCGTCCGTCGACGAAACCGCGCCGGGTGCAGTCCGCGATCAATTGCTCGCAGACTAGTTTCTGGGTCCCGTAGCTGGATCGCGGTGTGGGCAGGGTCGACTCGCTGACCGCGGGCGGGAGGGGGAGCGCCGGGTCGGAGCCGTAGACCGCGACGCTGCTGGGGAAGAGCAGGCGCGGCGTCGGCCCGCCGGCGGCCGACTGTGCGCGGGCGGCTTCGAGGAGTGCGCGGGTGGTGTCCACGTTGGCGCGCATGCCGAGGTCGAAGTCGGCCTCGCACTCGGCCGAGACGGCTGCGGCGAGATGGATCACCACGTCCACCGGCTCTGCGAACGCTTCGTCGAGATGGCCGGTCAGATCGCCCCGCACGATCACCACGAGCGGGTCGGACGCCGATCGCGTCCCGACCGGCACGACCCGGTCGGCGAGCACCAGCCGATCGATCGGCGCGCCTAGAAACGTCCGCCTCTTGAGCAGTGCGCTGGTGACCTGTCGGCCCAGGAAGCCGAAGCCACCGGTGATGACGATCCTCATGCGGCGTCCCTCCGTAGTCGGATCGGAGTGCATCATGCCCACGGACGGCTCCGGGAACCGGCGGACTGAACGTCTGGCCGGCTCCCCCGCCCCGCTGCTGCGGCACTTCCGCCGTCGGCAGCGAGCCGCCCTCCGGTCATCGCACTGGTACGCCCGGCCCCCGCCGCTGTCCGGAACGCATCGTGGCCTGACAGTCGTCCCAGTGGACCGTGCGGTCGCACCAGCGTTCCAGGAGCGTGCGGTCGTGGCCGACCGCGAGCAGGCCCGCGCCGGTGGTGCGGCGGTAGTCCTCGACCACTGAGACCAGGGCGGCGGTGGTGGAGGCGTCGAGCATCGCGGTCATCTCGTCGCAGATCAGCCAGCGCGGGCGCAGCACGAGGGCGCGGGCCAGGCAGGCCCGTTGGAGTTGGCCGTCGCTGACTTCGTGGGGACGGCGGCCCAGCAGGTCGGGGGTCAGTCCGACGGCTGCGGTGAGTTCGGCAACGCGTGCGGGGATGTCCTCACGGCGGCCGGTGGCCCGCAGCGGTTCGGCGATCAGGTCGGTGAGCCGCAGCCGGGGGTCCGCGGAGAGTCTGGGCTGCTGGAAGACGACACCGAAGGCGGTGCGCAGCTCCCGCGGGGCGCGGTGGCGCCAGCGCCGCACTGGCTCGCCGTCGAGCAGCAGGGTCCCGGAGTCCGGGCGGTGCAGCAGGGCCGCGACACGGGCGAGGGTGGACTTGCCGCAGCCGCTGGGACCGAGCAGCCCGACGGCCTCACCGGCTGGGACGGTCAGCGAGACGTCCCGCACCACGGGGGCTCGCCGGTCGTATCCGGCGGTGATGGCGCGCAGTTCAAGCACGGACGTCCTCCGGTGCGGTCGAAGCGGAACCAGTGTCCAGGGGGGCGACCTGCGGAGCGTGCGGGTGATGGCAGACGACACTGCCGGACATCGGCGGCAACGCGCCGCACGCGTCGGTGGCCCGGTCACATCTCTCCGCGAAGGCACAGCCGTCGGGGAGGTCTCCCAGTTCGGGCGGCATGCCCGCGATGGGGGTGAAGGCGCGCTCGGGGAGGGCCTGGAGGAGGCCCCGGCTGTAGGGGTGACGGGGGCCGGGGACGCCGAAGAAGGCGCCGGCGTCGGCCAGTTCGACGATACGGCCCGCGTACATGACGGCGATCCGGTCGGCGACGCGTTCTGCCGCCGCCAGGTCGTGCGTGATGACCAGCAGGGCCCGTCCGGTCCCGTTCGGGCCGTCGGGGGTGTCGACGTGGCGTCGTAGTTCGTCGACCGTACGGTCCACCAGGTCGCGGTCGAGTCCGGTGGTCGGTTCGTCGGCGAGCAGCAGGGGCGCGTCGCCGACGAGGGCGAGGGCGGTGGCCGCGCGCTGGGCGAGACCGCCGGAGAGTTCGTGCGGGTGGCGGTCGAGATGGTCTGCGGGGAACGCGGCGCGTTCGGCGGCCGCCTCGGCCGCCGCCCGCCGGGGCGCGCGTCCCCGCACCCCCGTCAGTTCTGTGACCACTTCCTCCAGTTGGGAGCGGATGGTGCGTACGGGGGTGAGGTGCCCGGCCGGGCTCTGCGGGATGAGGCCGATCAGGCGGCCCCGGACCGTGTGGGCGAGGGTGCGTTCGTCGGCCGAGAGCAGGTCGAGGTCGCCGAGGCGGGCCTGGCCCGCGGTCTGCGCGTTCGCGGGGAGCAGGCCGAGGAGAGCGGAGGCGAGGACGGACTTGCCGCAGCCGCTCTCCCCGATCAGGGCCAGGCATTCGCCGGCCGCCACGTCGAAGTGCGCGTCGGTGACGGCGGCGATGCGGCGCCCGCCCGGCATGAGGAAGCGCACCGACAGCCCGCGTACGGACAGGACGGGGGTTCGCTCGGTGGGTGGCTCGGTCACAGCATCAGCTCCGATCGGCGGCGGGGGTTGATCCGCTCCCGCCAGGCTCCGGCCAGGCCGGCGATGGCGAGGGTCGGGACGATGAGGAACAGGCCGGGGAAGAGGGTCGGCCACCACTGCCCGGCGAGCAGGGAGCCCCGGGCGCTCTGGATGAGGGTGCCCAGGCTCGCCGTGTGGGTGGGCAGTCCGAGCCCGAGGAAGGACAGGGCTGATTCGTGCCACATGGCGTGCGGCACCATCAGCACGGCGGCGAGCGCGGCCTGAGGCAGCACACCGGGCAGCAGGTGCCGTACGGCCACCCTCCATCGGGACGCGCCGCCGCAGACGGCGGCGTCGATGTACGGGCGTGAGCGCAGGGACAGGATCTCGGCGCGGACGATCCGGGCGGTCGACAGCCAGTGGGTGAGCGCCACCGAGACCACCACCGGCCAGACGCCGGGCCGGAACATCGCGACGATGAAGATGCCGAGCAGCAGGTGGGGTACGGAGGAGACCGTGTCGACCACACGCATGACAGCCCGGTCGACCCAGCCGCCCAGTGACCCGGCGGTGGCCCCGACGGCGGTGCCGATGACGGTCGCCGTGAGGGCTGCCGCGACGCCGACGAGGAGGGAGACCCGCAGTCCGTACACGCAGCGCAGCAGCAGGTCCCGGCCGACGTCGTCGGTGCCGAAGGGGTGGGCCCAGGACGGTGGTCGCAGTTTGGCTGCCAGGTCGACGGCCTGCTGGTCGAGCTGGACCAGTGGCGGGACGAGCAGCACGGCGAGGACGGTGACGGCGATCAGAGCGGCGGAGGTGCGCAGCCGGAGGGTGTGGGTGGAGCGGCGGTGCGTGCCGTGCGAGCGCCATGGGGACGCGGTGGTGGTGTCCATTGCCGTCTCAGCCATGGGAGTCACATGTCATTGAGCTTCACCCTTGGGTCGAAGAGTCCGTAGAGCAGGTCCGCGAGCAGGTTTCCGACGAGGACGGCGACGGCTGCGAGGCTGGTCAGGGCGGCGAGCAGCGGGAAGTCGACGGCGGTGGCCGCTTCCACGGTGGCCGCCGCGATGCCCGGCCAGCTGAAGACGCTCTCCACCAGCAGTGCGCCGGTGATGAGTTCGGGAACGCGGGAGCCGGTCAGTGTGAGGACCGGCAGCAGTCCCGACCGCAGGGCGTGGCCGAGCAGGACCGTGCGCTCGCCCAGTCCCCGGGCGCGGGCGCCCCGCACGGGGTCCTCCGCCAGCGCGTCACCGACGCCCTGGCGGACGTAGAGGGTGAACCAGGGCAGCTGCGAGACGGCGAGTACGCCGGCGGGCAGCACGAGGTGGCGCGCCACCTCTTTCGCGGTGACCTGCTCGCTGGCGGTGTCGGTGAGGCCGCCCGCCGGGAGTACGCCCAACTGGAGGGCGAACAGCCAGATGGCGAGCAGGGCGATCCAGAAGACCGGTGCGGCCTCCAGGGTGTAGGCGAGGGAGGTCACGGCGCGGTCGAGCATCGATCCGGGGCGCCGGGCGGCGAGTACGCCGAGCACTGTGCCGACCAGCAGCGCGGCGCCGAACGCGACGGCGCACAGCAGCGTCGACCAGACCAGGCGTTCACCGATCACCTGGGCGACCGGTTGCCGCAGCACGCTGGACTGGCCCAGGTCGCCGGTGAGTGCGGAGGTCAGCCACTCCCACCAGCGCACGGCGAAGGGCTCGTCCGCACCGAGGTTGGCCCGCAGTCGGTCCAGGGTCTCCTGGTCGGAGCCGAGCGCGGCCGTGCCGGCGTACGCCTTCACGGGATCGAACGGGGAGGCGGCGGCGATCGCGAACACACCGAAGGTGACGACGAGGAGCACGGGGACGGCGGACAGGGCCCGGCGCCCCGTCAGGCGTGCCATCGCCTTCCACGGGAGGGGTGTCATTTCTTCGGCTGCCAGTCCTCGATGTTCCACCAGGGGCCGCTGGCGAAGCCGTGCTCGTGCGGCTCGACCTGGGTGGTCAGCCCGTCCCAGCGGTCGGCGAGCACATACAGGTGGTCGATGTGGGTGAGGAAGGTGTAGCCCGGGTCCTTCACCAGTTCGCGCTGGAGGGTGTCGTAGGCGGCCTTGCGCGCGGCCGGGTCCTGGCTGCGGCGGCCGGTGTCGAGGGCTTCGTCCACCGCCGGGTTGGCGTAGCGGCCCATGTTGTTGAAGCCGTCGCCGGCGAGAGAGGAGTGCAGCATGGTGTAGAGGCCGAAGTCGGGGTCGCCGGTGCTGCCGAAGCCCGCGAGGACCGCGTCGTTCTTCATCCGCGGCTCGATGACCTCCCAGGTGGCGCTCTCGACCTTCACGTCGATGCCGGCCTTCTTGGCGTCGGAGGCGTAGGCGAGCGCGTGGTCCTGGCGGACCTTGTCGCCGGACGGGTAGAGCAGGGTGAACGCGGCCCGCTGACGGCCGCGTACGCGGATGCCGTCCTCGCCGGGCTTCCACCCCGCTTCGTCCAGGATCCGCTGGGCCTTGCCGAGGTCCTGGGAGCGTTCGATGCCCTTGGCGAACCAGGGGTCGTCGCTGGGCAGCGGCCCGTACGCCGGGCGGCCCGCCCCGTCGAGGATCGTGTCGACCATGGCCTCGCGGTCCACGGCGGCGTCGAGGGCCCGGCGGATCGCGCGGTCGCCGGTGATCTTGTTCGCCGTGGGCAGGGTGACGGTGCGGTAGTCGTAGGACGTGGCCTCGTAGGTCCGCCTGCCGCTGTCGTTCTTGAAGGTGGCGGCGAGGTTGGGCGGCAGGATCGCGCCGTCGAGGTCGCCGGAGCGCAGCCGGGTGGCCCGTACGTCATCGTCCCGTATGACCGCCATGGTGAACTTCTTCACCTTCGGTACGCCGCCCCAGTAGTGAGGGTTGGCCTTGAAGGTGAGCTTCTCGCCCTTGGACCATCCGGCGAGGAGGTACGGGCCGGTGCCGACCGGCTTGGTGTTGAAGGAGCCGGTGTTGGGGTCCTGCTTGCCGGCGACGTGCTCGGGCACGATCGGCAGGACCGTACGCCCGGCGAAGGCCGCGTAGGGGTACTTCAGCGTGAAGACGACCTTGTCGTCACCGCTCGCTCGCACCTCCTTGACGGAGTCCAGTTCGCTCCGGGAGGTGTTGTTGGTCTTGGCGTCGAGGACGGTCCGGTAGGTGAACACCACATCGGCGGAGGTCAGCGGCTCACCGTCGCTGAACTTCACCCCCTCGCGCAGGGTGAAGGTGTACGTGCGGCCCCCCTCACCCACCTCGGGAAGTGCCGTCGCGAGAGCGGGTCTCAGCTTCAGGTCGGCGTCCCGGGCGAGCAGGCCGTCGAAGATCTTGGAGTTGCCGTCCTTGCCGTAGCCGAGCAGCGGACTGAGGGTGTCCGGCTCCGAGGCCACCCCGATCACGACCGAGTCGGCGCTCCCCCCGCCGCCCGCACCGCCACTGGGGGCCGAGCACGCGGCGGCCCCAGTGGCCACCGCCGCCAGGACGGCGGCGCCTCGTATCCGTCGGGTCCTCATCAGCCTCACACCTTTGTTGCAGTTGACGTGTTGTTGCATATTACGTGCAACTGAGGGGCTGTTCAGGCCCGTCACGCATCAGTCCGCGCCCGCTGCGGCACCGGACCGGGCGGCGTCCGGCCGCGACCGCACGCTCTCAGGGAACGCGAAACTGCCCGGAACGCGGTGCGTTCCGGGCAGCCTGTGCGGGCGGTGGCGTCGGCTTGTGGGGAGGGCGCAGGCTCAGCCGTCTCAGGCCGCGGCCGTGGGGTTCGCGGGTTCGGCGGCGCGGCGGTACTCGGAGTTGAGGCGCTGGGCTTCTTCGAGCTGGTCTTCGAGGATGACGATCCGGCAGGCGGCCTCGACGGGGGTGCCGTGGTCGACGAGTTCCCGGGCGCGGGCGGCGATGCGCAGCTGGTAGCGGGAGTAGCGGCGGTGGCCGCCCTTGGATCGGAGCGGGGTGATGAGGCGGGCCTCGCCGATGGCGCGCAGGAAGCCCTGGGTGGTGCCGAGCATCTCGGCGGCCCGGCCCATCGTGTAGGCGGGATAGTCGTCGTCTTCGAGACGGCTGTACGAGTCGCCTGCTGTCATCTGCACCTCTCTGTGCGACGCGTGGAGGGCCCTGGCGCCGTGTGGCACCAGGGCCCCGAAGAAACTGCTACACCATCTGTCAGCGAAACCATATCCACACAACCGCTCAATGTCTACTTCAGCCAGCACAGATTTTTGCGCGTTAGAGAATGAGGGTTCCAGAGAGGGAGGGTTCGCCACCACGGTGAAGCAGGACGCCGACCGCTCATGGGGGGGCGGCGCCGACTCACGTTCCCGCCAGGTCGTCGGGCAGGGCGATGCGGGCGGTGACGCGTTTGCCGACCGGTTCGCGCTGCACCTCGGAGCCCTGGGCGACGGCCATGACGATCTCCAGGCCGCGCTGCCCTGTGCCTCACATGTCCCCCTGCGATCCGCGTAATGAGCCGCACATCCGTTCGCCGTGGCATCCGGGCAGGTTCGCCGTAGTATCGGGGCAGGCTGTCGGCGTAGATCGTGTCAGAGCCCGAACCCCCACCAGCGAGTTCAGTAGAGGAAACGGTGACAGACCCGCACAGAGCAGCCCGGCCAGACCACCTGTCGGTCGACCACACCACCGTCGACGGCATCCGGGTGGTCACCCTGCGCGGCGAGATCGACCACGACGTCAAGGACATGCTCAGCGAGGTCCTGCTGTCCCGTGACGGCGCGACGCCACCGCGGATCGTGGTGGATCTCGCCGGCGTGACCTTCATGGATTCCAGCGGCATCAATGTCTTCGTCGCCGTCCACCAGGCCGCGAGCGAGGCTCAGGGGTGGCTGCGTATGGCCGCCGCCCAGGCGTCGGTGCTCCGGCTCCTCGAACTCGTCGGACTGGACGAGGTCATCCCCTGCCATCCCACCGTCGAGCAGGCCCTGACGGCCTGACCCAGGCCGCGCCCGGCGAGCGACGGCGTGCCACCCGGACTCCGCGTCCGGGGCGTCCTCCTTCGCGGGAGCACCGCCGCACGGCCGCCTCCGGCTCCCGCCCACCGGCCCCGGCAGGGCTGCGGCTGCTGCTGCCCCAGCGCCCGGCTCGGGGATCACCGCGGCGCCCGCTCTCGTTCACGGCGGTTTGCCGAATCGGCAAACAAGCTCGTTGCCTGGGCGTGGTCTCCCACAGGATCGGCGTAGAGCCCCGCCACGGCGGAAGGGAGCCGTTCCGGGGCGGGCGCAGAAGACTGGCACAGAAGACCGACGGCCCTGGAGGAGACGCATGTCGCAGCACATCGCGGAGATCACACACCGGTTGGTGTCCTCGCCGGGAGGCCGGATCCACCTCGCGGAGCAGGGAACCGGACCATTGGTGCTACTCGTCCACGGCTTCCCGGAGTCCTGGTACTCCTGGCGGCACCAGCTGCCAGTACTCGCGGCGGCGGGATACCGGGCGGTCGCCATCGACGTCCGCGGCTACGGCCGCTCCTCCAAACCGGCCACGACGAGTGCGTACCGGATGCTCGACCTCGTCGAAGACACCGTCGCGGTGGTACACGCTCTGGGCGAGGAGACGGCGGTGATCATCGGTCACGACTGGGGCGCGACCACCGCCGCGAACTCCGCCCTGCTCAGGCCGGAGGTGTTCCGGGCAGTGGGTCTGCTGAGCGTTCCCTACACCCCGCGCGGCGGGCCGCGTCCCAGCGACGTCTTCGCTCAGATGGGCTGGGACGAGGAGTTCTACGTCTCGTACTTCCAGGAGCCCGGTCGCGCCGAGGCCGAGATCGAACCCGATGTACGCGGCTGGCTCGCGGGGTTCTACGCGGCACTGTCCGCTGACACCATGCCCGCACCCGGCGCTCCCGATCCGCACTTCGTCACCAGGACCGGGAGGCTGCGTGACCGGTTCCCCGTCGGCCGGCTGCCCGCCTGGCTCAGCGAGCGCGACCTCGACGTCTATGCCGGCGAGTTCGAACGGACCGGCATGACCGGAGCGCTCAACCGCTACCGGAACATGGACCGCGACTGGGAAGACCTCGCCGCCCTCGACAGCGCCCCCGTCACCCAGCCCTCGGTGTTCATCGGCGGCAGCCTGGACGCTTCCACGACATGGCTCGCCGACGCGATCAAGGCGTACCCGGTCACGCTGCCGGGACTGGTCTCCTCCCACATCCTCGACGGCTGCGGCCACTGGATCCAGCAGGAACGCCCCGACGAGGTCAGTCGGCTCCTGACGGACTGGCTCGCCGGCCTGGACGCCTGACGCACTCGCGGCTGAGCCGCGGTACCGGGCGACAGGCGGCCCGACCGGCCTCGGGAAGCCTCGCGCCAGGCGAACGGCTGCCTACCGAGTCACCGGGATACCGAGTCACCGGGATACTCGCGCTTCGTCGGCGGCGGCGGTGAGCGTCTCGCGTCCGTGGTGGGCCGCCTGACCGTCGCGTCGGGCAGGCCCCGGACGGTGTCCTCCGCATCCCTCCCGGCAGGCCGGCTGCCGCTGCGGGCGGCCTCCCACACACGGCCGAGGGCGGCGCGCACGGTCTGGGCGGCGGTCTCGGTCAGGCCGTCGCCGGTACCCTGCGGCGGGCGCCGGCCACTGGCGCGGGCTGCCACGGCGCGGGCCTGCCGGGCGACGGTGTCCTCGAGTGTCTCCAGCAGTTCCTCGTCCTGGCGCCGCAGCGAGGCGAGCAGGGCGGCGGTGGCCAGGTCGGGGACATGTTCGGCGATGCCCTGCCCGGCCCGGCAGGCCGCCAGCGCCCGGGCGATGACCGCGTACTCCTCTTCGGCGTTCTTCAGCAGTTCGCGCTCGTCGGGCGGCCGTCCGCCGCGCAGCAGCCCTGTCACCATCATCGTTCCGATGGTCAGCGGCAGCCTGGTCACCCGCACGGCGCCGCGTGCAAGGAACCGAGCGATGTCGACGGTGTCGTCCAGAAGGTCGCGGGGCCGTAGATCGCGTATGTGCTGTTCGATGCGCCGGAGGGTGTCCTGGACATCGGTGAGGTGGATCTCCATCGTCTGCCGGTCACGGCCTGGTGGTGTGACGGCCACGTCCGCGCGCAAGCGGTCGGCGACTGCCCGGTGGGCGTCGCGGACGTCCTCCAACGCCGGCAGGAGCGCCTCCGTCATCACTGCCATGGATGCTCCCCGGGATCAGGCGGCCGGTCGTGGTGCCGCACGTGTCGAAACGGCTGCGCCGACCCGGGAGCAGTGGCCGGCCCCTCACCAAGGACCGGGCCCTTCCCCGCGCACCGGACAACCGTCATCATCCTGCGGGACCCGCACCGGGATCGCCTGGCGAGCCGGCACGCCCGCCAGGAGGACGACCTGGTTCATCGGCTCAACGGTGCGGGTCTGCCACGCCAGTCGGCCACACGTGACGATTGCCCCATCCGGGTAGCCCGCGACGGTCGAAGCCGCGTGTGCGTGCCGCCCGGCTCGGGTCCGGGCGTCGGCCTCGCACCAATGAGGTTCCGCGGGGCGCGGGCCGCGGGTCCGCAGCATCGCCGACCGTGCCCGCCGTGACCGTCGGCTTCGCCGGCGAGGCGAAGGCGACGGCTCCTGCCAGGCCGGCCATGTCTGCGTGTGGGACGACGGCGACAACGAGATCAGCGGTGCCGGCAACGCCTCGGATGGAGAGCTCATCGCCCGCGACTTCTGCTGAGACCGCGCGCATCTGGGCGGGTTGCCCCGGAGGCATCGAGTGTGTCCGCGCGGGCCTCGGTGACGGATTCGCGCAGCAGTCGGGACAGGCGGCGGTCGGCGTCCGGTGCGGTCCGCAGAACACGGAGGGCGTGTTCGAGGTGGTGATGGCCGGGGCCGTGCCACCACAGAGCGTCGGCGACGCGGGCCGGCGAGGCGGGCGTACGCGCCCGGGTGAGCCTGCGGGCCCGGTCGCGGCAGGCCGCGCTGTGCCGTGCCAGGCGTCGGGACGCGGGCCGCAGGCGGCGGGCGGCGTCCACGACTGTGCCGATCAGCCGGGGCGCGTAGGCGCGGTCGGCCGGGTATGCGTCGGCGAGATCGGCGGCCAGCGGCCACAGGGCCTGGCGGGCGGGGTCGCCGACGCTGTCGTTGACCGCGCGGGCGAGGGCGGCGAGCACCGGGTGGGTGCGGGGCGGGCTGTCGGTGAAGCGGCCGGTGGCCAGCAGGGCGGCGTACTCCATCAGGCAGGCGCCGTCGTCAGGATGCAGGTGGGCGAAGCGGGCGGGCACCGGAAGGCCGCCCGGCGGCCCGGCATCGCGTGGTCCGGTCGGACGGGGAGTGGGCGCGCTGGGCATGGTCGGCCTCCTGCGGGGGTCACAGGCCGGTGACGGCGTGCAGGACGAGGTAGATCGCCGCCGCGGGCAGCCCGGCCCCGGGGAAGGTGAGGATCCAGGCGGTGAGGATCGAGCGGGCTACTTGCCAGCGTACGGCTGAGACGCGCTGGGTGGCACCGGCGCCCAGGATGGCGGCGGTGATGGTCTGGGTGGTGGAGATCGGGGCTTTGACGAGGAACGCGGTGGTGTAGAGGACGGCCGCGGCCGCTGTCTCGGCGGCGAAGCCGCGCGGCGGGTCGAGGTGGACGATGCGCCGGCCGAGGGTGGTGATGATGCGGCGCCCGCCGCTGTAGGTGCCGGCCGCCATGGCCGCGGCCACGGCGGCGATCACCCAGACGGGGACGGAGAAGTCGTCCTGCCAGCCCGCCGTGACCAGCGCGAGCACGATCACGCCCATGGTCTTCTGCGCGTCCTGCAGCCCGTGGCCCAGGCCCATGGCGGCGGCGGAGACGGTCTGCGCCATGCGGAAGCGTCGGGTCGTACGGCGGGGCGGGGCGTGGCGGAACGTCCACAGGATGAGCGTGTGCAGGCCGTAGCCGAGGACGATGCCGACCAGTGGCGACAGCAGCATGGGCAGCAGGACCTTGTCCACGATGCCGGACCAGTGCACGGTGGCGGAGGCCGCCAGGGCGGCACCGACCAGTCCGCCGATCAGGGCGTGGGAGGAGGAGGTCGGCAGTCCACGCCACCAGGTGAAGATGTTCCAGCAGATCGCGCCGATGAGCGCGCACATCACCAGCAGCAAACCCGAGAGTTCCTCGGGCGCGCTGATGATGCCGCTGCCGACCGTCTTGGCGACCTCGGTGCCCAGGAACGCGCCGCAGAAGTTCATGACGGCGGCCATCGCCAGCGCCACCCGGGGGCTGAGGGCTCTGGTGGAGATCGAGGTGGCGATGGCGTTCGCGGCGTCGTGGAAGCCGTTGGTGAAGTCGAAGGTCAGTCCCACGACGATGATCAGCACCACCAGCGTGAGCTCCATGGCCGGATCACCTCTCGCCGCGCACAGGGCCAGGGCGCCGGAGGGACCGCGCACGCCCTCGTACGTTTCCATCGTGCCGCGAAACCCGCCGACGGACTCGCGCACCCGCCGCACACGGCACTGTCACCGCGTGCGGTGCGCGGCGGGAGCGGCGGGCCGCCTGTGCGTCCTGGGGTCGCCCGGTGCCGCGACATGTCGCAGACTCCTGTATGAGGGTCCGCGTACAGGCGTACGGCCGCGGAGAGGGTGACCGACATGCTCGAGGTCCCGCTCTGGCTGTGGGCGGCGTTCGCCGCGACGGTGGTGGTGTCGCTGACGGTGGACCTGCTGGCCCATCGCACGGCGCACGTCATCGGTTTCAAGGAGGCCGCTGCCTGGAGTGCCCTGTGGGTGGGGCTGGCCCTGGTCTTCGGCGCCGTCGTCTTCCTCGTTCTCGGTACGACGGCCGGCACCGAGTACACCACCGCGTGGCTGCTGGAGAAGAGCCTGTCGGTGGACAACCTCTTCGTCTTCGCCGTGATCTTCGCCTACTTCAAGGTGCCCCGCGCCTACCAGCACAGGGTCCTGTTCTTCGGGGTCATGGGCGCGCTGGTCTTCCGCGGGATCTTCCTCGCCGCCGGCGTCGCCGTCGTCAGCCGCTTCACCGCGGTGCTGTTCGTCTTCGCCGCGGTGCTCTTCTACAGCACCTACAAGCTCCTCAAGGACGAGGAGGACAGCTTCGACCCGGGCAAGAGCTTCGCCCTGCGGATACTCCGCAAGATCATCCCGGTGCGGGACGAATACGCCGGGATGAAGTTCTTCGTCAAGGAGTCCGGCAAGCGCGTGGCCACCCCGCTTCTCGCGGTGGTCGCCGCGATCGAGGCCGCGGACCTGATCTTCGCCGTCGACAGCGTCCCCGCCGTCCTCGCCGTCAGTGACGACGCCTTCATCGTCTACACCAGCAACGCGTTCGCCATTCTGGGCCTGCGCGCCCTGTACTTCATGCTCGCCGGGCTGCTGGACCGCTTCCACTACCTGAACAAGGGCCTGGCGATCATCCTGGCCTTCATCGGCGTCAAGCTCATCTTCCAGGCCTCCCACAAGCTCATCAACCCCGCCATCCCGGAGATCCCCTCACCGGTCAGCCTCGTCGTCATCGTCGTGGTCCTGGCCGCGTCCGTCGTCTTCAGCCTGCGGCGACCGCCTCCGCCGCATCCCCCCGCGGAGGACGATGTTGGCGCTGCCGGACCGGACCCGGTCGCCGGGGAGACCGCGCCTGCACCCGCCCGGCGCCCGGGTGAGGAACGGGAGGAGCCGGACGGCCCTCCCCCACCGACGCGCTGATCACATCCGATCACCGGGGACACAGGTGTCCACTTCTTCGCATTTACGGCTTATCGTTAAAGAATGAGCAAAGCCCAGCATGAGACCGATCCCCAAGGGACGCTTGTCTGCCCGGCCTGCAAGCAGCCCGTGGGCCTGACCATCACGAAGCGCCACAAGACGCTCGGAGTCGTGGTGCCTGTGTGGGGCCCTGGCCCCTGCCACAACGCCGACTGCGCGCAACACGCGGAGCGACCAGAACACACCCAGCACCGCCACTGACCCGGCCGAGAACGCGTCAGCTCTCGAAGCGGTAGCCCACGCCGGGCTCGGTGATGAGGTGGCGCGGGCGGGAGGGGTCGGCCTCCAGCTTGCGGCGCAGCCGGGCCATGTGCACGCGCAGGTGGTTGGTCCTGTCGCTGTGGGAGGCGCCCCACACCTCCTGGAGCAGGTGCTGCCGCGTGACGAGGCGGCCGGGGTCGCAGATCAGGATCTCCAGGAGATGCCATTCGGTGGGGGTGAGGCGTACGTCGCGTCCGGCGCGGGTGGCCTTCCCGGCGACCAGGTCGACGGTGAAGTCGTCCGTGGTGACCTGGGTCGTCCCGGGGACGAGCGGCACGGTCTCCGCCCGGCGGACGGCGGCCCGAAGCCGGGCGAGGAGTTCGTCCATGCTGAACGGCTTGGTGAGGTAGTCGTCGGCCCCGGCCTCGAGCGCGGCGGCCTTCTCGTCGGACGCCCGGCGCGCGGAGAGCACGAGGATGGGCACGCGGGTCCAGCCGCGCAGGGCCGCGATGACGTCCACGCCGTCCATGTCCGGCAGGCCCAGGTCGAGGAGGACGACGTCCGGTGGGCGCGCGGCGGCGAGACGCAGTGCGGTGGCGCCGTCGGGCGCGGGGTCGACACCGTACCGGCGCGCCCGCAGGTTGATCACCAGTGCCCTGACGAGCCGGGGATCGTCCTCCACCACCAGTACCCGCGTCATCGGTGTGCGCCTTTCCTTCCGTACGAAGGGCTGGAGGAAGCGGACCCGGCCCGCTGGCGCGGGGAGTCGGCCGGATCTTCCCGGCCGCCGGCTCCCGCTCGGTTCGTCTCGGGCCGTCAGTTCCTGGCCACGAGTTCCCTGAGCGCGATGTTGAGTTCGAGGACGTTGACGGTGGGCTCGCCCATGAAGCCGAGCATCCGGCCGTCCGTGTGCGCCTCCACGAGCCGGTGGACCTGGGCGACGGGCAGGCCGTTCCGTTCGGCGACCCGGTGGACCTGGAGGTCGGCGTAGGCCGGCGAGATGTCCGGGTCCAGTCCCGAGCCGGAGGAGGTGACCGCGTCGGCGGGGACGTCGGACGGCTCCACCTCGTAGTCCGGGGTCGAGTTGTCCTTGATGACGGCGGCCTTGGCGTCCTTGACCCACTTGATCAGGACGGCGTTGTCACCGGAACGGTTCGTCGCGCCGGACAGGATGAGCTGGTACCGGGTGTTGACGCTGTTGGTGCCCAGGCCGTTCTGCGGGCGCCCCTGGAACCACTTCAGGTCCGGCTCCGGCGTTTCCTGGCCCTTCCCGAGCGGCAGGTTGTACGCCTGGCCGATGAGCGAGGAGCCGACCACCTCGCCCTCCGAGGTGATCTCCGAGCCGTTCGCCTTGGCGGGGAACAGTCCCTGGGCGACGCCGGTGACGGCCAGCGGGTAGAGGATGCCCGTCACCACGGTGAGTACGGCGAGGGCGCGCAGGCCGGCCCAGAGCAACCGGGCGGTGTTCGTGACGGAGTGGTTGTTCATGGCGGTCAGCCGATCCCGGGGATGAGGGAGATGAGCAGGTCGATGATCTTGATGCCGATGAAGGGGGCTATCAGCCCGCCCAGGCCGTAGATCCCGAGGTTGCGGCGCAGCAGCTTGTCCGCGCTGACCGGGCGGTATCGCACACCACGCAGGGCGAGCGGTACCAGCGCGATGATGATCAGTGCGTTGAAGACGACCGCGGAGAGGATCGCGGAGTCGGGCGACGCCAGCCTCATGACGTTCAGCCTGTCCAGGCCCGGATAGACGGCGGCGAACAGCGCGGGAATGATCGCGAAGTACTTGGCGACGTCGTTGGCGATCGAGAACGTCGTCAACGCGCCCCGGGTGATGAGGAGTTGCTTGCCGATCTCGACGATCTCGATGAGCTTGGTCGGGTTGGAGTCGAGGTCGACCATGTTGCCGGCCTCCTTGGCGGCCGACGTGCCGGTGTTCATCGCCACGCCGACATCGGCCTGGGCGAGCGCGGGCGCGTCGTTGGTGCCGTCGCCGGTCATCGCGACGAGCCTGCCGCCCGCCTGCTCGCGCTTGATCAGCGCCATCTTGTCCTCGGGGGTGGCCTCCGCGAGGAAGTCGTCGACACCCGCCTCCTGCGCTATCGCCCTGGCGGTCAGGGGGTTGTCACCCGTGATCATGACGGTCCGGATGCCCATCCGGCGCAGCTCGTCGAACCGCTCCCGCATGCCCGGCTTGACGACGTCCTTGAGGTGGATGACGCCCAGCACCCGGGCGCCTTCGGTGTCTTCGACGGCCACGAGCAGCGGCGTTCCGCCCGCCTTCGAGATCCGGTCGGCCAGGGAGCCGGCCTCAGCTGACACCTCGCCGCCCTGTTCCCCGACCCAGGTGAGGACCGAACCGGCGGCACCCTTGCGGATCGCCCGCCCGTCGGCGTTCACGCCCGACATGCGGGTCTGGGCGGTGAAGGCGATCCACTCCGCGCCGGACAGTTCGCCCTGGTGCCGCTCGCGCAGTCCGTACCTCTCCTTCGCCAGGACGACGACGGAACGGCCCTCGGGCGTCTCGTCGGCCAGCGAGGACAACTGGGCGGCGTCCGCCAACTCGGCCTCGGTGGTGCCCCGTACGGGGACGAACTCGGCGGCCTGCCGGTTGCCGAGGGTGATGGTGCCGGTCTTGTCGAGCAGCAGGGTCGACACATCACCGGCGGCCTCGACCGCCCTGCCCGACATGGCCAGGACGTTGCGCTGCACCAGCCGGTCCATCCCGGCGATGCCGATCGCGGAGAGCAAGGCGCCGATCGTGGTCGGGATCAGACAGACCAGGAGGGCCACCAGCACGACCATGGTGAGGTGGGTGCCGGCGTGGTCCGCGAGCGGTGGCAGGGTGGCGACCGCGAGCAGGAAGACGACGGTCAGCGAGGCGAGCAGGATGTTCAGCGCGATCTCGTTGGGCGTCTTCTGACGGGCGGCGCCCTCGACCAGGCTGATCATGCGGTCGATGAAGGTCTCGCCGGGCTTTGTCGTGATCTTGATGACGATGCGGTCGGACAGCACCTTCGTACCGCCGGTGACGGCGCTGCGGTCACCGCCGGACTCCCGGATGACCGGGGCCGACTCACCGGTGATCGCCGACTCGTCCACGGACGCCACGCCTTCGACGACGTCACCGTCGCCGGGGACGATCTCGCCCGCCTCGCAGACGACGAGGTCGCCGACGCGCAGCCCGGTGCCGGGCACCTGCTCCTCGCGGTCGCCCACGAGACGCCGGGCCACCGTGTCGGTCCTGGCTCTGCGCAGGGTGTCGGCCTGGGCCTTGCCGCGGCCCTCGGCGACTGCCTCCGCCAGGTTGGCGAAGATCACGGTGAGCCAGAGCCAGGCACTGATCGTCCAGCCGAACCAGTCGCCCGGGTCCTTGAACGAGAAGACCGTCGTCAGGACGGAGCCGATCAGCACCACGAACATGACGGGCGACTTGACCATCACGCGCGGGTCGGTCTTGCGCAGAGCGTCCGGCAGTGACCTGACCAGCTGCCCGGGATCGAAGAGGCCCGCGCCGGCACAGCCGTCGCCGGGCTGGTGGCCGGTCGGTGCGTCCTGGTGGGGAGCGAGCGTCGGAGTCGAGGGGGACATGACGTCCTGCTTCTGTGCGTCGTGTGTTCTGATGTCACTGGTCATGACGCCAGCCCTTCAGCGAGCGGGCCCAGCGCCAGCGCCGGGAAGTAGGTCAGACCGGTGATGACGAGAATCGCGCCCACCAACAACCCGGTGAACAGCGGCTTTTCGGTGCGCAGCGTGCCCGCGGTGGCCGGCACCGGCTTCTGCTCGGCCAGCGAACCGGCCAGCGCCAGCACGAACACCATCGGCAGGAACCGCCCGAGCAGCATGGCGATGCCGATCGTGGTGTTGAACCACTGCGTGTCCGCGTTCAGGCCGGCGAAGGCCGAGCCGTTGTTGTTGGCGCCCGAGGTGTACGCGTACAGGATCTCGGAGAATCCGTGCGCGCCGGTGTTCAGCATGGAGTGCGGCGGGGTGGGCAGCGCCATCGCGGCGGCGGTGAAGACGAGCACCAGCGCCGGGGTGATGAGGATGTAGCAGGCCGCGAACTTGATCTCGCGGGTGCCGATCTTCTTGCCCAGGTACTCAGGGGTGCGGCCGACCATCAGGCCGGCGATGAACACGGCGATGACCGCCATGATCAGCATGCCGTACAGGCCGGAGCCGGTGCCGCCGGGCGCGATCTCGCCGAGCTGCATGCCCAGCAGGTTCAGTCCGCCGCCCAGGCCGGTGTTGGACGAGTGGAAGGAGTCCACCGCGCCGGTCGAGGTGAGCGTCGTGGAGATCGAGAAGATCGACGAGGCGCCGATGCCGAAGCGGGTCTCCTTGCCCTCCATCGCGCCGCCGGCGATCTCGAACGCCGGACCGTGGTGGGCGAACTCGGTCCACCACATCAGGCAGATGAAACCGACCCAGATGGTCACCATCGTGGCGAGGATCGCGTAGCCCTGGCGCGGTGAGCCGACCATCCGGCCGAAGGTCCGCGTCAGGGAGAACGGGATCAGCAGGAGCAGGAAGATCTCGAAGAGGTTCGAGAACGCGTTGGGGTTCTCGAAGGGATGCGCGCTGTTGGCGTTGAAGTAGCCGCCGCCGTTCGTCCCCACCTCCTTGATGGCCTCCTGCGAGGCGACCGCTCCGCCGTTCCACTCCTGCGCACCGCCCGTGAACTGCCCGACCGAGTGAATGCCGGAGAAGTTCTGGATCACGCCGCAGGCCACGAGGACGATCGCCGCGATCACCGCGATCGGCAGCAGGACGCGGACGGTGCCGCGCACCAGGTCGGCCCAGAAGTTGCCCAGTTCCCCGGTCCGCGATCGGGCGAATCCGCGTACGAGGGCCACCGCGACGGCCATTCCCACCGCGGCGGACAGGAAGTTCTGCACCGCCAGACCGCAGGTCTGCACCACATGGCCCATGGCCTGCTCGCCGTAGTACGACTGCCAGTTGGTGTTCGACACGAAGGACGCGGCGGTGTTGAACGCCTGGTCCGGGTCGATCGAGGAGAAGCCCAGCGAGCCGGGCAGGCCGCTCTGCGTCCGCTGGAGCAGGTAGAGGAAGAGAACACTCACCGCGGAGAAGGCGAGGACACCACGCAGATAGGCGGGCCAGCGCATCCCGGTGTCCGGGTCGGCGCCGATGCCCTTGTAGATCCACTTCTCCACGCGCAGGTGCTTGCCACAGGAGTAGACCCGGGCCATGTGGTCGCCGAGCGGACGGTAGGCCAGTGCCAGCGCCGCGATCAGCGCGAGCAGCTGGAGCACACCGGCGAGGACAGGGCTCATCGGTGCTCAGAACCTCTCCGGGAAGACCAGGGCGAGGACGAGATAGCCCAGCAGGGCGACGGCCACGATCAGGCCGACGACGTTCTCGGCGGTCACAGCTTCGTCACCCCCTTGGCGACGAGAGCCACCAACGCGAACACCGCGATCGTGGTGAGGACGAAGGCCAGGTCGGCCATCGCGAGCTCCTAGATGAGGTTCCAGTCGAACGGACGAATGAAGCAAAGCGCCTCGCCGCCCGGACGGGGCCGCCGTTGACGCCTCCTTGACGCCGTTCCCCACGCCCTTGACGGAACCCGTACGCCCGGCCCCTCCTCGGGCGGCCACCGGCGCTCCTCGCGGTGCGCGGCAATCACCGACGGCCCGCACCGTCGAGTGCGGGCCGTCAGGTGAGGCGGTCAGGTGAGACGGTCAGGTGATCGTTGTCCCTGTCCGGCTCGCCAGCGCTCTCAGCAGCCGGTTCCGGCCGCGGTCGGGAACCGTCCACAGCGGATGGCCGCGCACCCCCCAGGTCCCCAGGAGGGTGTTGGCGGCGAGGAACCCGCTGGTGGCGGCCCGCTCCATCAGGGCCACGGGCAGGTCGGTGCGCACCAGGTCGCCCGCGAGCACCAGACCGCTCTGCGGGGTCCGTACGCCGGGCCGGTCCGGGTACCCGCCGACCGGGAACAGGGGGCAGTCCCGGCGCCACTCGTGCCGCTCGTCCAGGATGCGCGCGGCCCGGGTCTCCGGGTAGACGCGCCGGAGCTGCTCGACCAGACGTGCGGTCTCGATGTCGCGGTCGGCCTGCTCGGCCAGCGCGTATCCGTGCAGTTCGACCACGGACCCGCCCGTACGCGCCGCCCAGCGGGCGGCCTCGCCCTCCCAGCGCTCCAGGACGCTGATGTTGTCGAGCGAGCCGTATCCGGCCGTGCCCAGGAATCCGGGCCGGTCCGGGGAGACCGGGCGGTCCAGCCAGAGGCGGGAGACGAGGAAGGGCGGGGCGCCGCGCAGCCGGCCGACGCGGTCCCGCCAGGCGGCGTCGCCCAGCTGCGGGGAGCGGCTCACCAGGGCGTTCAGGCCCGGGGCGTCGAGGGCCAGGACGACGGTGTCGTGGCGCGTCTCCTCCCGGTCCGTGGCCACCGTGAAGGCGCCGTCCCGGGTGGGCGCGACACTGTCGACGGCTGTGGAGGTGCGGAGTGTGACGCCGTGGTCGCGCAGGTACGTGCCGAGGGGATCCCACAGCGCCGTCGGGAAGGGTTCGCGGGGAACGTCGAAGAGCAGCCCTTCGGAGGAGCCGAGGAAGTAGATGTGGAACATCACGACCATCTCGGCGGCCGACAGGTTCCGGGGGTCGGCGAAGAAACTGCGGGAGAACACCTCGAAGGCCAGGTGCCGTGCCGCCTTCGGGAAGCGCAGCGAGTGCAGGAAGTCGTGGGCGCTGACGTCGTCGAGCCGGTCGTAGACCTCCGGCACCCGGACGTCGAGCAGCGGGAGGGCGGCGAGGGGACTCATGCGGACCAGGTCCCGGGGCCGGAAGGACGGGCTGAGCGCGACGAATCCCAGGGCGCTCAGCGGCGGGGTGCGCGGGACTCTGCGGAAACTGTCGTGCAGTCCGTCGCTGTGGCGCAGCGGGTAGTCGGGCAGGCCGGTGAGGCGCTCCAGACGGGGATCGGTGCGGCGCAGCAGGCCGCGGAGGTTGTAGTACTGGCGGAAGAAGGCGTGGAAGCCGCGGCTCATGGTGGCCGTGGAGCCGTCGTTCAGGTCGACCGTCCAACCGCCGACGCGACCGCCGAGGTAGGCCTCGCGTTCGTAGAGCGTGACATCGACGCCTCGCTCGGCCAGTGCGGTCGCGGCGGCGAGACCGGCGATGCCGGCGCCCACGACGGCGGTGCCGCGCCGGGTCCCGCTCACCCGGGGCGCGCCGGGCGGCGCGGGCAGGTAGACGGCGCGACGGTCCCGGGCCCGGCGGACGGCGTCCCCCGTCCGGCCCGTCAACGCGCCACCCGGGCGGACGAGCCGGCGCGGCGGCCGACGACGGTGTGGGTGACGCCGGTCTGCCAGCCGGGCAGCGGCAGCGCCCGCACCTGGTCGAAGCCGGACGCGCGGACACGTCGGGCGAAGCGGTCCACCGTGTCGAAGTCGACGACGCTGCGCCACAGATGGCGGTACAGCTCGCCGTCACCGAGTGCGGTGGCGACGGGCAGCACCAGTCCTCGGCACACCGCCGACCAGACCGCGCGGTGGCCCCGGCGGCCGCTGAGGGTGTACTCGTGCACGGCGAGCCGTCCGTGCGGCGCGAGCAGGTCGTGGACGGTGGCGAGGACGGCGTCGGGGTCCGCCACGTTGCGGAAGAGGTAGGCGGCGAACACCGCGTCGAAGGGCCCTTCGACCCCCGCCTGCGGGAGAACCTCCGCCGGAGCGCACACGAACCTGACGCCCGGCGGCCAGGACTTGGCCCGGGCGCGCTCCAGCATGCCGGCGGAGGCGTCCACGGCCGTGATGTCGGCGTCGGGCAGTACGGCGCACAGGGCGGCGGTGGACGCGCCCGTGCCGCAGCCGAGGTCCAGCACGCGCAGGCCGCGGCCGGCGCGGGACAGGCCGAGCCGGCGGACTGAGCGGCGCAGGTGGGCGTGGTAGCCGGGGTTGGCGGCCACCAGCGTGTCGTAGCTGTGCGCCGCATGGTCGAACGCGGCGGCCAGGTCCGCGTCACGCAGCAGGGTCATGCTGTCTCCAGGTGCGGGATGGTGGGTTCCGGGGGCGGGTGAGGGCAGGGGCGTGGCCGGGGCGGATCCGGACGCCGGTGGCTTCCGGCAGCGGGTGCCGAGGGCGTCCAGGCGCGGCGGCCGACGGGATCGCGCAGGGGCCCGGCAGGGCCGGCGGCGGGTGACGGGGACGCCCGCGTCCGCGGTCACGACGTGCGGATCGCCGCGCACGGCCGGTCAGGGTCCGTCGAAGGGGCATCGGGGCAGCCGGGAGACTTCGACGGCGGCACGGAGCATGGGCAGGACGGGCGTGCGCAGGCCGATGCCGAGTTCCTCGTGCAGCCGGGTTCCGCCGTCGAGGAAGCGCAGCAGGCGGACCATGGGGATCCGCGCGAACAGGCGGGAGAAGAAGGCGGCGCCGTCCACCAGGCCGCTGTCGAGGGCGTGCAGCAGAACGGCGTCCATGGCGCGCGACCGCGCCGGGTGGGGCTGCGGCGGCACCGGCCGTCGGCCCCGCCGCAGGGCGTCCGCGACGGCCGCGGTCTGCCGTTGCACGCCGGCGAAGGTGTAGCCCGTCGAGGGCCGGGTGGCTCCTCCCGCCGCGCCGATACGGAAGACCGACGGCGCCGTCTCCCGCGCGAACGGGGCGTCGGTCATGGGGATCACACCGGTCTCGGTCCCGACGACCTCGAACTCGCCCAGGCCGAGCACGGTCGAGGCGTAGTGCCGCAACGCCGCCTCGTACCCGTTCCGGGGCAGCACCGCGGGGGAGAACTCGGTGTACTCCACCAGGGCCTCCCGTGAGCCGGTGGGCAGGACGTAACCGAACGACAGGCCCCTGCGGGGCTGAGCCGTGCGGAAGTCCATCAGCTCCACCCGGGCCGGGTCGAACACCGGACGGCCGGTCCGCACGAACCACCCGTGGAAGTGCTGCAGCAGGGTCGTCCGGGCGGCGGGGAGGCTGCCCAGGGGGCGGGAGTCGAACACCCAGCGGGCCCGCACGGACAGGGGGCGACCGTCCGCCGTACGGCCCGCGATCCGAGCGCCCTGCGGCAGTCCCTCCACGCTCTCGACGGTCGCTTCCAGCCGCCGCACCCCGCGCCCCTGCGCGAGGTCGTGGGTGACGAGGCGCTCGAAGTCCTCCGAACGGATCATCTTGTAGCGCAGCGGGGAGATGTCGTCCTCGATGGCCCCTCCGGTGGGCCGGTGGACGCGCAGGCACCGCCACGAGGAGGTGACGGCGGCGTCGTAGCGGCCCCGGCCGGCCTCCCAGAAGCACCAGGTCCGCCGGGGCGGACGCAGCGGTCCCGGCGGGGCGTCCAGCAGGACGGTGGACAGCCTGCGGTCCCCCGGCGCGGGACAGGACAGCCGGTGGGCCAGGGACAGCCCCGCGGCGCCCGCTCCGATGATGGCGACGTCCGCCTCTAGCACGACCGCTCCCTCCTCCCGAGGCGTCACAGCGCCTGCCGGACCATTCCCTGTGGGGTACCCGTTCGGATGCGGACGAGCGCGGACCGGTGCGGCGGCCGGAAGCCGGTCACCGACCCCGGAGGGGCTCAGGTCTTTGTAGCCCATCGTTTCCCGCGCCGCGCTCACGCAACGCTCACGTGCACGCGAGGGGCCCAACGGCGGGGCTGGTTGGTTTGTCGTGCGGCCGTCACGGCTACAGCTGTGCTGGGCCCGGTGATCACCACGGAGCGACCGCACCTCTTTCACCGTGTTGATTCGACGCAGCCTCACCGACTCGCATCGAACGTGCGTCGAATGGCGTCACCTTCCCGCCGTCGCTCAGAGTTGATGGCAGTCGCAAACTCGTGGGAGAGACAGGTCCGGCAATGGCACTCACGGACAGGCACGGCACGTTCGCGCGAACACATCGACGCGGACGCCGTTCACCTCTTCCCCGCTTTTCGTGTCGCGCCGCATCCGTCACCGAGGTCCGCGCCGAACCGATGACACGACCTCCTGCTCCGATCGTGAGGATCTCGATGAGGGGAACCGGCATGAGCCCGACCGCGGCCGAGGAACACCGCGCGGACCGCCGTCCGCGCGACCACCTCACCCCCGGGCACGGCTCCCCCGCCCGCCCCCACGCCACCCCGCCCGCCGCTCACCCGGCCGGCCGGGACGACCCGCGCGCCGTGGACGCGAACGTGGCCGGTGCCGTACGCGGTGTGCTCACCGAGCTGCTCGCGGAGCGGGTGGCCGCGGCCGAGACCGTCGACCCCCTCTTCGCCCAGGACCTGGCCGCCCGCGTCGCCCGCTTCACCCAGCACGGCGGCAAACTCAGCCGTCCCCGCCTCGTGTGGTGGGCGCTGCGCGCCTGCGGCGGCGAGCCCCCGGCGACGCGAGCCGCCCTGCGCGTCGGAGCCGCCCTGGAACTCATCCAGACCTGCGCCCTCGTCCACGACGACGTGATGGACGCCGCGGCGCAGCGCCGCGGCCGTCCCGCGCTGCACGTCGACGTGGCGGCCCAGTACGCCGAGCACGTCGACGTGGCGGCCCAGTACGCCGATGGCGTCGGCCGCGCCGATGCCGTCCCCGGACCGCGCGAGACGCGCCTCGGCCGGGCGGCCGCGATCCTGGCCGGTGACCTGGCGCTGGCCTGGGCGGACGACGTGCTGGCGGAGACCGGGCTGCCGCCGCACACCGCACGCCGGGTACGGCAGCTGTGGAGCGCCATGCGGATGGAGATGGTCGCCGGGCAGTACCTGGACGTCCACGGCGAGGCCACCTCGGCGCGCTCCCTCGTCCGCGCGATCCGCGCCGCCTGCCTCAAGAGCGCCCTGTACTCGGTGGAACGCCCGCTCGCACTGGGCGCCGCCCTGGCCGAAGCGGACGCCGCCACCACCCGGGCGCTGTGCTCGGCGGGACGCTGCGTCGGCCTGGCCTTCCAACTGCGGGACGACCTCCTCGACGTCTTCGGCGACCCTCACGACACCGGCAAGCCGTCCGGCGGTGACCTGCGCACCGGCAAGCCCACCTACCTCGCCGCCGTCGCCCAGGCGCGGGCCGAGACGGCCGACGACCAGGACGCCCTCGCCGTGCTGCGCGGCACGCTGGGCCGGCCCGACGCCTCCGAGGCCGAACTGGCCGCCGTACGCGATGTGTTCACGGCCACCGGGGCACGCGCGACCGTGCAGTCCAAGATCGACCGGCTGGTGGCCCAGGGGCTGCGGCACCTGGACGCCGCCACGCTCGACCCGCACGGCCGGCAACGGCTGCGCGCGCTGCTGCGCTCCGCCGCCGGCGCCCCGGCGGCGGACGCGGGCGGTGCCACCGCGAACGGCGTGGTCCCCGTGTCGCTGCTGCTCACCGCCTCGGACCAGGAGGCTCCCCGATGATCCGCACCGTTTCCGGGCGCACCGATCATGTCGTGGTCGTCGGCGCGGGTCTGTCCGGGCTGGCGGCCGCGCTGCACCTCCTCGGCGCCGGACGCCGGGTCACCGTGGTCGAGCGCGACGCGTCGCCCGGCGGGCGCGCCGGACACCTGGAGCGACACGGCTACCGCATCGACACCGGCCCCACCGTGCTGACGATGCCGCACCTCGCCGACGAAGCGTTCGCCGCCGTCGGGGACAGCCTGCGCGCCCGTGTCGACCTCGTGCCGCTGCACCCGGCCTACCGGGCCCGGTTCGCCGACGGCAGCACCCTCGACGTCCACACCGGCGCCGAGGCGATGGAGGCGGAGGTCGAACGGTTCTCCGGGGCACGGGAGGCGGCGGGATACCGCAGGCTGCGCGACTGGCTCGAAAAGCTCTACCGGGCGCAGATGCGCCGCTTCATCGACGTCAACTTCGACTCTCCCTTCCAGCTGCTCACCCCCGATCTGGCCCGGCTGGCGGCACTCGGCGGATTCGGCCGCCTGGACGCCCGTATCGGCGGCTTCCTGCGCGACGAACGACTGCGGCGGGTCTTCTCCTTCCAGGCCCTGTACGCGGGAGTGCCGCCGGCCCGGGCCCTGGCCGCCTACGCCGTCATCGCCTACATGGACACCGTGTCCGGGGTGTACTTCCCGCGCGGCGGCATGCACGCCCTGCCCCGGGCGATGGCGGACGCCGCCGCGGCGGCCGGAGCCGAGCTGCGCTTCGAGGAGCCGGTCACCCGTCTGGAGCGCTCCGGCGACCGCGTCACGGCCGTCGTCACCGCACGCGGCCGGATCGCCTGCGACGCCGTGGTCCTCACCCCCGACCTGCCCGTCGCCTACCGCCTGCTCGGCCACACCCCGAAACGTCCCGTACGGCTGCGGTTCTCGCCTTCCGCCGTGGTGCTGCACGCCGGAACGGACCGCACCTGGCCCTGGCTCGCGCATCACACCCTTTCCTTCGGCGCGGCCTGGCGGCAAACGTTCCACGAACTCACCAAGACCGGCCGGCTCATGAGCGACCCCTCCCTCCTCATCACCCGCCCGACCAGCACCGACCCGAGCCTCGCCCCGCCCGGACGGCACCTGCACTACATCCTGGCCCCCTGCCCGAACACCGTTCTGGGCCCCAGCGCGGCCGAGTGGGGCGACCTGGCCCCGGGCTACCGCGACAGTCTGCTGGCGGAGCTGGACCGACGCGGCCTCGACGGCATCGCCGCCGCCGTGCAGGAGCAGTGCCTGGTCACGCCGGCCGACTGGCAGGCACAGGGGCACGCCGCGGGGACCCCGTTCTCCGCCGCGCACACCTTCGCGCAGACCGGCCCGTTCCGGCCGCGCAACCTGGTCGGCGGTACGGCCAACGCGGTCCTCGCCGGGTGCGGCACCACGCCCGGCGTCGGCGTGCCGACCGTGCTGCTGTCCGGGAAACTGGCCGCAGCCCGGATCACGGGCGCCGGCCGCTCCTCCCGTCCCGGACCCCGGCCGCGGCCCGTTGCGCGCAACGCCGAGGAGAGGAAGCCCGCGTGACCGACCGCGAACTCGACGCAGCCGGCGTCACCGATCCCGCGCTGCGACAGGCGTACGCACACTGCAGACGGCTCAACGCCCGGCACGGCAGGACGTACTTCCTCGCCACCCGGCTGCTGCCGGTGGAACGCAGGCCCGCCGTGCACGCCCTGTACGGCTTCGCCCGCTGGGCCGACGACATCGTCGACGCGCTCGACACGGCGGTCACGGCCGACGACCGCTCGGCCCGGCTGCTGCGTCTGCGACGGGAACTGGAGACGGGGCTCCGGGAGGGGAACAGCGACGAGCCGGTGGTCCGCGCCCTGGCCGACACGGCACACCGGTACGCCATCGACCACCGGTACTTCGCCGACTTCATGACCTCGATGCGCGCCGACCTGGACGTCACCGGCTACGCCACCTACGCCGACCTGCGCACCTACACCTACGGCTCGGCGGAGGTGATCGGCCTGCAGATGCTGCCGGTGCTCGGCACGGTCGTCCCCCGCGACGAGGCGGCCCCGCACGCCGCGGCCCTCGGCGTGGCGTTCCAGCTGACGAACTTCCTGCGGGACGTCGGTGAGGACCTCGACCGCGGCCGCGTCTACCTGCCCGCCGACCTGCTGGCGGCGCACGACGTGGACCGCCCGCTGCTGCGCTGGAGCCGCGACACCGGACGGCCTGACCGGCGCGTCGTCGCCGCGCTGCGGGAGTTCGAGCAGCTGACGCGCCGGCTCTACCACGAAGCGGCACCCGGTATCGCCCTGCTCGAACCGGTGTCCCGTCCCTGCATCCGCACGGCGTTCATCCTGTACGGAGGAATCCTGGACGCGGTCGCCGAGGACGGCTACCGCTCGGTCCACCGTCGCGCCGCCGTCCCACGGCGTCGCCGTGCCGCCGTCGCCCTCGACGGTCTCACCCGGGTGCTCGCGGCCAGGCTGCGCGCACACGCGGCGGGGAACCGGCGGATGCCCGCCGCGCGCGTACGGACCGAGTCCGCGCCGACACCGGAGAAGGTCGCATGAAACCCCGTCGACGGTCCGCGCCGGGCCGTGGTCCTTTCTCGCCGTCCGGCCGTGCTCCTCTGTGGCCGGCGGGCGGTGTTCCTCTGTCACTGCGCCGGCGGCCGGTGCGCTGGGAACGACAGCAGCCGACCTGGCGCCAGGCGCGGCCCGCGGTGATCGCCGAAGCCCTGAAACGTGCGCAGACCCGTCCGTCCGGCAACTGGTTCGTGGTGGGCGCGACGCGTGACGTCCGCGACGACCGGCCGCTGTCCGGCACCGTCGCCGACCGCGAGATCGTGGTGTGGCGCACCGCCGACGGGCGGCTCGCGGCGGGTCCCGGTGCCTGTCCGCACCTGGGCGCGCCGCTCGCCGACAGCCCGGTGCGCTGCGGAACGCTCGTCTGCCACTGGCACGGCCTGGCCCTGAACGGGGCACCGGCCGCCGGCTGGGAGCCGCTGCCCGTGCACGACGACGGCGTCCTCGTCTGGGTGCGCCTGGACGAGGCCGGCGGCGAAGCGCCCCTGCCAGCCCCCGTCGTCCCACCCCGCCCGGAGCCGTCGCGGTCGGTCGCGGCCGTCTACACCGGGGTGGGGATCTGCGAGCCCGAGGACATCGTGGCCAACCGGCTGGATCCCTGGCACGGAGCCTGGTTCCACCCGTACTCCTTCGTCGACCTGACGGTCGTCGGCACCCCGGACGCGGTCACCGACGGCTTCACCGTCGACGTCTCCTTCAAGGTCGCCGGGCGGCTGGTCGTGCCCGTCCGGGCGGTCTTCACCACCCCCGGACCACGAACGGTGGTCATGCGCATCACCGAGGGCGAGGGCCGGGGTTCCGTCGTCGAGACGCACGCCACCCCGCTCGGCCCGGACGCCCTGGGCCGCCCCCGCACGGCCGTCGTCGAAGCGGTCGTGGCCTCGTCGGACCGGCCCGGCTTCACCGCGGTCCGCGGAGCGGCCCCGGTACTGCGCCGGTTCATGGCCGCAGCGGCCGGACGGCTGTGGCGCGACGACCTGGCCTACGCGGAACGCCGCTGGCTGCTGCGCTCCACCGGGCGGTTCCCCGGCTGAGCGGGACGCGGGGCGCGGGGCGCGTCGAAGGGGCGCGTGAACGGGCGCGGGTATGGGCCGGGACCGAGGCCACGCGTACCCGGAGCCCCGAACGGCGGCGCGCCGGTACCCAGGGCTCGTTCGCATCCGCCGGACCCCGTCATGCGGAAGAGAGCGCAGGTGAAGCGTCATGAGAGAGCGGCAGGTGAAACGTCATGACCGGTACGACGACCACCGCCGGTCGCATGACCGGAACGGCGGCACCCGTGGCGGACATCGAGCGTGCCCTTCCTCTGGGCCACCCGCCGGCCGAGCGCGTCGGCCACCTCGCGGACGCCGGGCACAGCCACGGCGAGCGCCCACGGTGAGCGTACGGAGGACATCACCGGCGGGCACCGCGCCCGTGGCCGTCCGCCCCCTCCCCACGCGCCGGGGCCGCGCCGGTCCCGCTCTGCCCTCGCCGGGGGCCGCGTGGACGTGAGGAGCGGGCATGACGCGGACGCCGTGCCGGAGGCGGGGGTCACCACCGGCTTCCTGGCGAGGCGGCTGGGCGTGTCGCCCACGACGCTGCGGTCCTGGGATCGCCGGTACGGTCTCGGCCCGGCGCACCGGGCCGACGGACGCCACCGCCGGTGGTCCCCCGGCGACATCGCCATGGTCTTCGAGATGTGCCGGCTGACGGCGGCGGGCGTCCCTCCGGCAGAAGCGGCCCGGGCGGCCAAGGAGCACGCGGGCAGGCGCGCCGACCGCGGCGTGCCGACGTCCGCCTCCCCACTTCCGCGCGGTGCCGTGGCGGACGTACCGGCCCACCGGACGACGGCGCGCGGCACGCGATCCGGCAGTGGCCTTCCCCTCGGCGAGGCACGCCAGGAGTGCAAGGGCCTCGCGCGCGCCGCCGTCCGGCTGGACGCCGCGTCGGTGCGGGAGCAGCTCACCACCGCGATCCGCACGTACGGACTGGTCGTGGCGTGGGAGGAGGTCCTGGCTCCGACGCTTCGGGCCGTCGGCCGCAAGTGGCAGTCGGCCGGCGACCGGTACGTGGAGGTCGAGCACCTGCTGTCCTGGCACGTCTCCACCGCGCTGCGCCACGCCTACGTGAGCGCCGTGCCGGCGCGGTCCGACCCGGGCCGACCGGCCGTCCTGCTGGCCTGTCTGCCCGACGAGCAGCACACGCTGCCCCTCGACGCGTTGAGCGCGGTCCTGGCGGAGCGCGGCACGCCCACGCTGATGCTCGGCAGCGCCGTCCCGGCGGAAGCTCTCATCGCCGCGATGCAGCGCGTCGGTCCCGGCGCCGTCGTGCTGTGGTCCCAGTCCCGTTCCACGGCGAGCCTGCCGCTCGCACGCCACGTCGCCGCCGCCCACTGGGGGATCCGCGGCGCCCGCACGCACAGCCGGGTCCTGCTCAGCGGTCCCGGATGGGGACCCTGCCAGGATTCCGGCCTGCTGCGCCCGCACGGTCTGCGGGACGCCTTGCGCATGCTGGACCCCCTGGACGGACGGGACAAGCCGGAGGGCTGACCGCCGTCCCGGTCACTCGGGCAAGCGGGAGATCTTCACGCAGCGCGGTCCGCATCGACAGGTGCGCTACGACAACGGCCCCGCCCATGCCTGGTCGTTTTCCGGTGGGGCAGCCGCGACGCCGGACATCACGTGGTGGACGCCCCGCAGCACACACTCGCCGCCCAGTGGGTCAACGAGTTGGCCGAGGCCGCGGACGGGCGTACAGCACGAAGGACCCGCCCGGTTGAGCAGGCGGCTGACGCCGAATACGGGTCGGCGCCGCGCGGGGGGGGGGCCCCCCCCCCGCCCCCCCCCGGTTCGCAAGAACCCCGGCGGAAAAAAAACCA